>DAOUOW010000044.1 GCA_030626475.1 Chloroflexota bacterium
GAATTCCTGGGAACACCTCTGGCGGAGATAATTGGTGGGTCCTTCCTGCAGCATTTGACCCCTGATAGCCGTGAGAAGGCGAGACAAATCTATGAAAGGACCAGGCGTGCAGAGCCGCCACCAGAGATAGAGGAATTTACGCTTCAGCGAGAAAATGGGAGCAGCGTGCTCCTCGAGGTCAGATTCAAGGAGATCACCTATGAGGGCGAACGTGCGTACTCCATGCTCCTCAGGGACATCACCGAGCGCAAGCGGGCCGAAGAGGAGCTCAAGGAGTCCGAAGGAAGGCTAAGGGCTCTAATAGATAATGCCCCTGATGCTATTTGGGTCCATGACCTTGAGGCCGGATTCATAATTGGAAACAAAAAAGCGGAGGAACTGACAGGCTACTCCAGGGAAGAGCTTACGGCCAAGAGCTTCCTTGAGGTTGGTCTTCTCCCTGAAGAGTATCTTCCAAGGGCTGTAGCGGCACTAGAGAAAAGTATTAAGGGTGAGCCATCAGGGCCCGATGAGTTTGAACTGATCAGGAAGGATGGCTCTCGGGTCAGCGTTGAAATAAGGAGCATGCCTGTGGAAAGGGGAGGCACGGGCGAGGTCATAGGCGTCGCCAGGGACATCACCGAGCGCAAGCGGGCCGAGGAGGAGATGGCTTTGCTCTACCACGACACCAAAGATAAGGCGGAGCGGCTGGCGGTGACCGCTGAGCTGACTCACATTATTGTTTCCAGCTTGCATATCGAGGATGTGTATGAAGCCTTTGCTGCCGGGGTGAGGAGGCTGGTTGATTGCGACAACAGCAGCATCGCTCTGGTGGAGGGCGAGAGGCTCAGGATATTGGCGGTGTACTCGGAGGTGGATACCGGGGTGGTGGCAGGGGCTACCATGCCCTTAGCAGGCTCAGCTACGGCGTGGGTTGTTACCCGCAAGAAGACTAACATTGAACCCGATTTCACCAAGACAAGGCAATTCCCCTTCGATGAGATCTTGCTCAGGAGCGGGTTGAGGTCGGGAATTAGGTTGCCCCTCGTTTCCCGGCGCGAGGTCTTCGGCACCTTCAACCTCTTCAGCCGCCGTCCCAATGCCTATGGCAAGAGAGAGCAGGAGATTCTGGAGGAGCTGGTAGGCCAGATTGCGGTTGCCATCGAGAATGACAGACTCTTCGCCGAGGTGACGCGGCGTAAAGAGGACCTGGAGACGGCCTATGAACAGCTGATGAGTAGCAGCAGAGCCCTGGAGCGGGGCAAGGATGAGCTTGAGGACGCCTATCTCAAGATGGCCAGAACCCTGGTCCTCACCCTTGAGGCCCGCGACCCCTATACCCGTGGTCACTCGGAGAGGGTAGCCCAGCTTTCCCGCACGATTGCTTATGAAATGAATCTCCCCTCAGAGGAAGTGAAGAAAATAGAGACCGCAGCCAGGCTTCACGACCTGGGCAAGATCGGCATCCCCGACGGGATACTGCTCAAGCCAAACTCCCTTACTCCCAGCGAGCGGGCTGAGATCCAGCTCCATCCGACAAAGAGCGTGGATATGCTGCGCTTCCTCGGTTTTCTCAACGGAACATTGCCCATGATCGAGGGCCATCATGAGCACTACGATGGCAGGGGGTATCCCGATGGCCTCAAAGGGGAAGAGACGCCCCGTGGAGCGCGCATCCTCGCTGTCGCCGATGCCTATGATGCCATGACTTCAGCCCGTCCCTATCGCCCGGCGATGACCAACGAGCAGGCAATAAAGATCCTCAAGGAAGGAGCCGGGAGCCAGTGGGACCCCGAGGTGGTGGATGCCTTCCTCCGCTCCTTTGGCCGCTCACTATCTGAGAGGGAAAATGCTGATTGAGGAAGAGCTGGACAGGGCGGCGCCCCAACGCGAGACGGCGCTCACTATCGGGGTTTTTGATGGTGTTCATCTGGGTCATCAGCATCTTGTCCAGAAGCTGAGGCAAAAGGCGGCCGAGGAGAATCTCCTCAGCGGCGTGGTAACCTTTCGTCATCATCCTCGCCTTGTGCTTTATCCTGAGGTCAAGCTTACCTACTTGACCAGCCTCTCAGAACGGATTAGACTTTTACAAGGCCTAGGTGTGGAGCTTGTCGTCACCCTTTCCTTCACCCTGGAGTTAGCTCAACTTAGTGCTCGGGAGTTTGTCTCTTTATTACAGCGACATCTCAAGATGAGCGCGCTGGTGATCGGGCCTGACTTCGCCCTGGGGAGGGGGAGAGGGGGGGATGCCTCCGCCCTTCAGGCCCTGGGGCAGGAGCTCAAGTTTATGGTAGAGGTGGTGCCAGTGAAGGAGTGGCAGGGGGAGGTGGTGAGCAGCACGGCGGTTCGCCTTGCCTTAAGTCAGGGTGATCCGAGAAAGGTGAGCCAGCTTTTGGGTCGGCGCTTCCGACTGGCAGGACAGGTAGTAAAGGGCGATGAGCGGGGCAGAATGCTGGGCTTTCCTACGGCAAATATCGCCCCCGACTTAGAGCAGGCCCTTCCTGCCGATGGGGTCTATGCCACGCGCGCCTTTCTCGGCGAAGCGGGTTATAAGGCGGTGACAAACATAGGTATCCGCCCTACCTTTGGCGGTAGCCAGCGGCTCATCGAGGTTCACCTCCTCGATTTCGAAGGTGAGCTTCATGGGCAAGAGCTGGAGATCGAGCTGGTGGAGCGGCTTCGCGGCGAGATCCGGTTTGCCAGCGCCGAGGAGCTTAAGGCTCAGATAGCCCGGGATGTGGAGGAGGCAAGGGCGTTATTATCATCTTGAAGTGCTCCTGAGCGGAGGGAGCTTTAGAAGCGGAGCCATGGGGAATAGGGAATTATCTGCCAGTGAGCAGCAGCGTCTGCTGAGAAGAGGGGTTGCTGAGATCATCGTTGAGGAGGAGCTGGCGAGGCTCCTTGAGGCGGGCAGGCCTCTTCGCCTTAAGCAGGGCTTCGATCCCAGCTGCCCCGATATTCACCTTGGTCATGTGGTGGGGCTGAGGAAGCTGCGCCAGTTTCAGGAGCTGGGGCATCAGGTTATCCTCATCGTTGGCGACTGGACGGCCCAGATCGGCGACCCCAGTGGCGAGTCGGCCACCCGCCCTATGCTTTCCCCTGAAGAGGTGCGCACCAACGCCGAAACCTACCTCAAGCAGTTCTTTAAGGTGGTGGATAGGGATAAGACCAAGGTGGTGTGGCAGAGCGAGTGGTTTGGCAAATTCGACCTCAGCGATGTCATAAGCCTTACCAGTAAGTTCACCGTGGCTCAGATGCTGGCCAGGGAGGACTTCGCAAAAAGGCACGCCGCAGGTCGCCCCATTGCCCTCACCGAGCTCCTTTACCCCTTGCTTCAGGCCTATGATTCGGTCATGATCAAGGCCGATGTCGAGTTTGGAGGCACCGACCAGAAGTTCAACTGCCTTGTCGGGCGGGAGCTGCAGCAGATGGCGGGGCAGCCCCCGCAGCAGGTCTTCCTTGTTCCCCTTCTTTTGGGCACTGATGGCAGCCAGAAGATGTCAAAGAGCCTGGGCAATTACATCGCCATCGACGAGCCACCCAACGAGATTTATGGCAAGGTGATGAGCATCCCTGATGACCTGATGATGGACTATTTCGAGCTATTGACCGATGTTCCCGATGAAGAGCTGAAGCAATTTCGGGGGGAGCTAGCCGCTCAGTCGGTGAACCCAATGGAATTGAAGAAGCGCCTCGCCTGGGAGATCGTGGCCCTTTTTCATACTGCTGCCGCTGCTAAGGAGGCGGAGGCGGAATTTGAGCGGGTGGTACAAAAGCGAGAGGTTTCCGTGCATATCAGTGAAACTGTTGGTATCCGTGATAGCGTTTCGGTGGTTCAGTATAGAGAAATAGCCAATTGGCTCGTGAGTAGACAACTTGTCAAGAGTATCAGCGAGGTGAAGCGTCTAATTGCTCAAGGTGCAGTTCAGATAATTCACGAAGATGGAAGTAGGCATGTGGTATCAGAGGGCAGTGTTCAAATTAGACCTGGCGATGTAGTCCAATATGGCAAGCGCCGCTTTGTGAGAATAATCAATACAGATAAGGAAACGGAGGCATAAGATGCAGTTGCGCATTCCCGGTCCAACCCCAATCCCCCCCGAAATCCTGAACGTGCTGAGCAGGCAGATGATCAATCATCGCGGCCCCCAGTTCGCTGAGCTTATTCAGGGAATGACCGCTATCCTGAAGGAGCTTTTCCAGACCAAAGGGGATGTCTTCATCCTCACCGGCTCGGGCACGGGAGGAATGGAGGCCGCCATCGTTAACATGCTCTCCCCTGGGGACAAGGTGCTGGTGGTGTCTAATGGCTTTTTTGGCGAGCGCTTCGCCGACATTGCTGAGGGCTTTGGCGCTCAAGTTGACAGGCTTCGCTTTGAGTGGGGCTCTCCTGTCGATCCCGAAGCGGTGCGCCAGGCACTAGCCAGGGACCCCGGGGTTAGGGCGGTGCTGGTGACCCACAACGAGACCTCCACCGGGGTGACCAATGACCTGGGCTCCATAGGCGCCGTAGTGAAAGAGTTCGAAAAACTTCTTCTGGTGGATGCCATAAGCAGCCTCGGTGCCATCGATCTCCCCACCGACGCCTGGGGCTGCGATGTGGTGGTTACTGCTTCCCAGAAGGGCTGGATGGTGCCCCCGGGGCTGGCTATGGTCAGCGTCAGCGAGAAGGCGTGGCAGGCACAGGCTAAGGCCAGGATGCCAAAATACTATTGGGATTTCGCTAAGGCAAAGAAATTCCTGGAAGAAAAAGGACAGACGCCCTGGACCCCATGCCTTTCTGTCTTCTTTGCCCTTGCTGCTGCCCTGGAGTTGTTTCAGCGAGAGGGACTGCCCAACGTCGTAGCTCGCCATGTGAGGGTGGGCAACAAGACCAGGCAGGCAGCTAAGGCGCTGGGGCTTTCCCTTTTCCCCGAGGATAGCTGCGCCTCAAATACGGTTACCGCGGTCAGGGCTCCTGAAGGTCTTGACGTGAAAAAGCTGCTGGCGATCCTGAGGGAGGAGCATAATGTGGTTCTCTCCGGGGGGCAGCAAATGCTGGAGGGAAAGATATTTCGCATTGGCCATCTCGGCTATGTATCTGAGTCGGATATCGATGAGGTGATGGCAGCGCTCAGGGTTGCCCTGCCTCAGGCAGGCTTCGCCGGGGGCGGAAAATGAAAGTTCTAGTTTCAGACCCCATCGCTCAAGAGGGTATCGAGGCGCTGCGCGCCCATGCCGAGGTGGATGTAAAGCTGGGGATGAGCCGCGATGAGCTTATCGCCATCATTGGCGAATACGATGCTTTGGTGGTCAGGAGTGAAACCAAGGTTTCACGAGAGGTTATCGAAGCCGGGGAGAAGCTTCAGGTTATCGCCCGCGCCGGGGTAGGCGTGGACAATATCGATGTTGAGGCTGCAACCAAGAAGGGTATCGTGGTGGTTAATGCCCCCACGGGGAACATCATCTCCGCTGCCGAGCACACCATCGCCCTTATGCTGGCTATGGCCCGCCATATCCCTAAGGCGCACGCCCTGTTGCGGTCGGGGGAGTGGCGCCGTCAAGATTTCATCGGCATTGAGGTGAGAGGTAAGACGCTGGGGATAATCGGCCTGGGCAACGTTGGCACCGAGGTGGCGAGACGAGCTAAAGGACTGGAGATGCGCGTCATTACCCATGACCCCTTCGTCTCCGTGGAATACGCAGCCACCCTGGGAGTGGAGCTGGTCTCCCTGGAAGAACTGCTCGCCCAATCGGACTTTATCACCGTGCACACCCCCCTCAGCGAGCTGACCACGGGTCTAATCGGTGCAAAGGAACTAGCCAAGGTCAAGCCAACGGTTCGCCTTATCAATTGCGCCCGTGGTGGGGTTATCGATGAGCAGGCCCTTTTCCAGGCTATCGAGAAGGGTAAAGTGGCCGGTGCTGCCATCGATGTCTTCGTCGAGGAGCCGGCGACAGAAAGCGTCCTTTTCCGTAGCGATAAGATCATCGTAACCCCCCATCTGGCAGCCTCCACTGCTGAGGCTCAGACCACCGTTGCCCTGGATGTGGCGGAGCAAATCATCGCTGCCCTTAAGGGTCAGCCCCCCAGGTATGCGGTTAATGTCCCCTTCATCCCTCCTGAGACTGCTGCCGTGGTCGGCCCCTTCCTCGGTGTATCTCAGCATATCGGGAAGTTGCTCACTCAGCTTGCTGAGGGACAGATGGGCGCCATAAGCATCAAGTATGAAGGCGAGATTGCCAATCATGACACCGCGGTGCTGAAGGCGGCGGTTATCGGCGGTCTTCTGGAGGCCATTAGTGAGGAGAGGGTTACCCTGGTCAACGCCCACCTCATTGCTCAGAGGAGGGGGCTGAAGATCACGGAACACAAGGACCCTGTCTGTGAAAACTATGGCAATCTGGTTGCCGTGGAGGTGAGGACCAGTGTTGGTCAGACTACGGTGGCGGGCACGGTGATGAGGGGCGAGCCTCACATTGTTCTGGTAAATAATTACTGGATTGACGTCGTGCCCAGCGGAGGCTATTTCATTTTTAGCGACCATCGCGACCGCCCCGGGCTTATCGGGACAGTGGGCACAATATTAGGAAACGCAGACATCAATATTAGCTCCATGCAGTTGGGCAGGCTCGAGCCCAGAGGGCCGGCGCTTATGGTGCTTGAGCTTGATGCGCCTATTGGCGAGGAGCAGCGGCAGCAGCTCCTCGCTATCCCCGATATCTATACCATAAAGCTAGTGAAGCTCTAGTCTTGCTCGATAGCTCTTGGGGAGGTGATCGGTGTGGAGGATATAGAACGAGCGAAAAAAAGGATCGCAGAGCTTAGGGAACAGATCAACTACCACAACTATCGCTACTATGTGCTCGACAGTCCTGAGATCAGCGATGCCGAATATGATGGGCTGATGAAGGAGTTGTGGAAGCTTGAGGAGGAGCACCCGGAGCTCATAATCCCCGAATCCCCGACGCAGCGGGTGGGCGCTGCTCCGGTGGAAGCCTT
Organism: Chloroflexota bacterium; assembly: GCA_030626475.1. Taxonomy (GTDB): domain Bacteria; phylum Chloroflexota; class Dehalococcoidia; order E44-bin15; family E44-bin15; genus JADFVG01. The sequence goes on from DAOUOW010000044.1 coordinate 6,962, forward strand.
CGGCGTTGTCGAGCACCGCGAGCCGCTACTCAGCCTGGCAAACGTCTTTTCCTACGATGAGTTAGCTGCCTGGTATCGCAGAAACTCTAACCTCATGCCTGACCTTCCCACCGACTTCGTTTGTGAGCTCAAACTGGATGGGCTTGCTGTCGCCCTGACCTATGAGGATAGGCGTTTCACCATAGGCGCAACAAGGGGCGATGGCTATCGCGGCGAGGATATCACCCAGAACCTGAGAACCATCAGGAGCATACCGCTGGTCGTTCCCAAGGATGCGCCACCGAGTTTTGAGGTTCGGGGGGAGGTCTATCTTTCCAAGGCAGGCTTCGAGAAGCTAAACGAGGAGCGGGCCAGGGAGGGTCAGCCCCTCTTTGCTAACCCGCGAAACGCCGCTGCCGGCTCGGTGCGCCAGCTTGACCCCAGGGTCACCGCCAGGCGCCCCCTTGACATTTATATCTACGGCCTGGGCTGGGTTGAGGGAACGGTGCCTGAAAC
>DAOUOW010000056.1 GCA_030626475.1 Chloroflexota bacterium
CTGTCCCGCTTCAAGCAGAAGGTGATGATGGAGTTGAACTTCATACCCAGCATCGGCATGACCCAGAAACAGTGGGAGATCGCTGTGGACGAGAAGCTCAGGGAGGTTGTCTGCGAGCCGGCGCCCGCTGATGCCGCCGACCGGGCCGAGGTAGTGGACCTGATAATGGATTGGCTGGAGAGCGCACCCAAGGCTGAGAGCGCCGAGGATGTGGAGGCCGGCAGACCCGTTGAGAGGGAGAACACCTGGTACTTCCGGGCGAAGGATGCGGTGAGCTACCTCAGGGCCAAGCACCAGACATTGATCAAGCCGTCTGCGCTCTGGTCCGTGATCCGCGACGCCGGCGGCGATACCACGTCCGTCCGTGTAGGCATTAAATCGTTCTCTCTATGGGCTCTGCCAAAGAGAGAGGTCAAGACTGGTGAGGAGGCAGATATTGAATTCTGAAATATCTCTTTATATGGTGGCACCCGCAACTCCCGAAACGCCCCGTCACTTTTGCAGGGGTGTGTGGAGCAGTTAGTGACAATCTAAAAGTGACAAGAAAGTTACGTTTGCTTTATATCTGGTGTCACTTTTGTCACCTTTTCTGCAAAACGAAAAGGGCTTTTCAGGAGTTGAGACCTCTACCATAATAAAGACAAATTGGAGGGCAAGCTGGATGAACATCAATAAGGTGATCATCTTAAGAAAAAGGAGAAGGAGGCACTTTCGCTGCCCTGCATGTCATTGGGATTTTTGGATCTCTGGGAGTGAGGCGGATATGAAGGCGGGGCGCTGCGTAGAAGAGGCAGAATGGTGCCCCTTCTGCGGAGGAAGCATTGAAGCCCCTGGTATTGCTAGAGACGAGGCTCACTATGGATGCGATTGAGAAAATCCACGGCCCCCCGGGGACGGGTAAGACTTACGCTCTTATTGAGAGGGTGAGAGGGGAGATCGACAGGGGCATGGCGCCGGAGGATATCGGCTACTACAGCTTCACCCGGGCAGCGGCCAGGGAGGCGGCGCGGCGGATATCGATCGACGGGCAGTTTCCCCACTTCAGGACCATCCACTCCGAGTGCTTCAAACTCCTGGGGCTGACGCGCGATGATGTGATAGCAGGCGCCAAGCTCCACAGTTTCGCCCAGGCGTTCGGTTATGAGATCTCCGATCTCTCCGAGGACCAGGACATCGCCGAGCACGAGGTGCGGGAGAAGGTGCTGAAAACGCTTGGCGATTACCTCCTCTTCTTTGAGGAGTGGCGAAAGAACCTGCTCCTTGATACCGAGCAGGCTTACCGCAACTTCATGCGGATGGAGGATCTCCCCTTGGGCTGGTCCCTGCCGGTGGTGGTCAAGTTCCAGGAAAGATATGAGGGGTATAAACGTGACAACGGGCTTTATGACTTCGCCGACATGCTGCTCGAGGTCCTGCGGCAGAGGCTACCCCCCGGGGTGCGCGTTCTCGTCCTGGACGAGTCGCAGGACTGCTCCCCTCTCCAGTTCAAGGTTATCGACCTCTGGCTCGGGGGCGTGGCGAGGCATTACATCGCTGGCGACCCCTTCCAAGCCATTTACCAGTGGCAGGGAGCGAGGCCGGAGCTATTTGAGGCGAGGCAGGCGGACAAGAAGACCCTGCTGGACCAGAGCTTCCGCCTTCCCCGTAAGGTGTATGAGCTCTCCCGGCAGATCATAGCTGGCACCCCCATCTACCGACCGCGAGATGCCGAGGGATACATCAAGCGAGGGACGGCCCAGAGGGCGCTGGAGGCTGTGGAGCAGATCGACGGCAGCGCTTTTATCCTGGTCAGGAACAGGTATCTTCTCACCGCACTGGTGGAAGAGCTGTACCTGCGAGGCGTGCCCTTCGGCAATTTGCGGGGGCCATCCCCCTTCCGCGGTGAGATCGCGGGCCGGGTGCTGCTGCTGCGGAGGTTCTTACGCAACGAGCCCCTTGCGGTTGCCAACCTCACTCAACTCCTGGAGCATATTCCTCAGAAGCCCTATTTAGCAAGGGGGCTCAAGGCTGAGATCAAGCGGCGGGCCCAGGAGAATCCGGGGGCCCTGGTGCGCCTCCCCTCCCTGCTTGGCCAGGTGACTGAATTATTCACCAGGCTCGCGGGGAGCGATGAGTACATGGACCTCCTGAAGATGACGCCGCAGTATAGGTCGTACTTCGGACGGGTGATCGCCAAACATGGGGAGGCGGCGCTCACCAGCAAGCCCCCAATTCTTCTTGGTACGATTCACTCGGTCAAGGGAATGGAGGCGGATCACGTGATTATACTGCCCGACATGGCGAAGAGGACGTGGCTGGGGGGAGCGGCGGATCCGGCTGCCGAGGCCAGGGTGTGGTATGTCGCGGTGACCAGGGCCAAGCAGGGAGTGACCCTGGTGGATGCACAGCAGATGAGGAGTTTCCAATGGCCATGAGGACAAGTCCGGCTGAGAAAGGAGGGGGATGAGAAGGCGGGTTATAAAGTTGCTGGTGCGATATGACTACTTTCAGCAGGAGCAAGCAGCCTATGATAAGCAGGCTGCAGAGCATCCAGAGTGGGATCCAGAGGGATATGATGACCCGGGGTCATTCATGAGGCCCTCATTAGCCGAGATCCCACCCTCACATAATCGCGCCACTGGCCTTCCGGTGAAGCCCAGGAGAAAACACAAATTCCTTGGCGCTGAGTCCTTTCTGGTGATAGCCCAAGAAGATGTTACACCTCTAGTGGAAAGCCTTCTAACACTTATCAGGGGGATGGATGCCGACACTATCATAAAAGCTCCTACCACAGAGGAGGCCAAGAAAATCCTAGCATCCCTCCTGCCTGACGGACCTGATGCCTACGGAAGCGAGGAAATGCTGGAGTGGCACGCAAACTGTCTTATAGAGGAACTGAAGAAGCTATGACGCAGCAACTCGGCTTTTTCAGCACTCGCAGCAGGGAAACTGATGTGCTGGTCAACCGGATTAAAGATGGGCATACCAAAATCTGGGAGAGGTGACAGCTCATTCAGCAGATGCCAGAAGGGAGCGGCAAAGATAAATACCTGGATAGCTGGGACAATGCGGTGGAGAGGCTACGGGGGCTGGCCAACGACCTGGCAAAGCAGGGATATCGAGAATGTATCTGTAAAGAGACGACGCCGGACTACCCCTGCCTGGTGTGCACTGTGCCCAATGAGCTCTGGGAGAGGGAAGGCTGCCCCGCTTGGAAGCTAGAGGAATAAGGCGCGATGGGGAATACTGCAACTGGTATCCGCCAAATTATAACCAGCATATGTGATGAATTCGATGTGGGTCCTGCTGAATTGGTAGGGAGGTCCAGGAAAAAACTGATCATGCAGGCTAGAAAGGAAGCCTACAGACGGCTAAAAGATGAGGTGGGGTTAAGCACTAATATGATTGCTCGCCTATTCGGGCGAGATCATAGCAGCGTTTCAAGGGCACAAAGGTCAACTCGATGAGAACACTCTGCCGATTGGTCAAGGGATAGAGTTGAGAGAGCCAGACAGCGACGAAAGACACAAAGCGAGCGGTCAATGCTAGGTGCAGTCGTGCTCCGCGATGAGAGCAATGAGATTATATATGTAGGTGTTGAGCTGATGGATCTAAAAGAAGCAGCCCGGTATCTACATCTTTGCTATGAAACCGTGAGGAGATTGGCGAAAGATGGCAAGTTCCCTGCGTTTAGGTCAGGTTGTTCATGGAGAGTGCGCAGGAGTGACCTTGAGGACTGGATTGATGAGCATAAGGTGGGAGGGGCATCGAATAAAACAAGAAAGGAGAAGGAACATGGAAATCTTCGTTCATCGAGCACCAAAGGGCTTCTGCACCTTCGAACTAGAGGATATCAACGAACTAGCTGAGTTGCTCACCAACTATGGCCCACTTGAGGACAATAGTGAAGTAACCCTAGAGATCACCGCCCCTTGGGCCACTGTAAAGGAATTGCTTTCGCAGCCCATATTCGCTGAGGCTTGGTTCAAGCCAGGACAAAAATGAAACTAAAGGAGGCAAAGCAAATCTATTCTGACCTAGCGGGTGTCCTCAGCCCGTATTGTGAAATGATGGCTGTTGCCGGAAGTGTCAGGAGAGGGAAGCCTTTGGTTGGCGA
>DAOUOW010000024.1 GCA_030626475.1 Chloroflexota bacterium
ACATGAGAATGCTGGAGAGGCTGGTGATGCTGCGCACTATCGACCACCTGTGGGTGGACCACCTCACCGCCATGGAGAACATGCGCCAGGGCATAGGGCTGCACGCTGTCGGGCACCGCGACCCACTGGTAATGTACAAGCAAGAGGGGCATGCCGGGTTTCAGAGCCTCCTTTCCAGCATCGAGCACGATGTGGTGCATACCATCTATAAGGTGACCATCGCCAAGGAGGGCGTTCCTGCGTCCCCCATGGCGGAGGCGGCGAGGCGAAGGGAAGCAGTGCCTGCGGCCAAGAAGGTGGGGCGCAACGACCCCTGCCCCTGCGGCAGCGGCAAAAAATACAAGAAATGCTGCGGGAGATGAAATATACGGAGACCTTAGATGTCAGTTGACAGGAGATTTCATCTATTAATAACTCCGACTTACTTTGAGAAATGCCACGAATATGGTTTGTTTGGTGTCAGTGAGGCTAACATGAATCAATTGGCGAATGTCTGCAAAGGAGACATTGCCTTCTTCTATACAACTTTGAAGCTGAAAACCAGAACAGTCGGGCGCATCTACGGACCATATGAAGTGATGAGCAATCTATTCTACAATGATCAACTGGTATGGGCATCTTCAAGCGCAGATCCTCACAAAGACAAATATCCATACAGAATAAAGCTGAAATTGCTTGATGAACACATTTGTTTGAATCCTGTGCCGGTTCAAACCTTATGGGACCTCAAAGACGAAGGAAAGATAAAATCCATAATGGATAGCTCTGCGCTTATTAACAAAGCAGTATGTAATTTGTTGACGGAGGAAGGAATCTTACTTTTGCAGTCGTTGATCCAAGCAAATCAAATGCCTGGCGCTGATGACTCTCCCTATAAAGGTCATAGCCTTGCTGAGCACAATGTTGAAGTATTCAAATTCCGAGGGCGAGGCGCAAAAGAATTTAGGATGGAATCATATCTTGAGACATATCTCTTGTTAAATCAGTCCAAGTTACACCAGTTGTCGGGATTTCCCATGGGGATAAATGAGGAGTACCAAACATATGTATTGAATCAAGTAAGTACATATGTTGCCGGAGGAGCTATTGATATTGTCTGCCTCTATAAGAAGACAGTAATAGATGTGTGGTTAATTCTGAGCGCTGCAGTATTTGAACTCAAAAAGGGCATACTGGAGCCAACCGATGTGGACCAACTTATCGAATACATCGAGTGGGCAGCAAGACTTATCCCAGGATGCAAACGGGAAATGACCAGAGGCATCCTCATTGGTCGCAATTTCGCAAATCAAGGCGATAAATGTCAGGCCCTCTTACAACATGCTAAAGAGATAGACAAAATTTATAAAATCGACATTTATGAATATCGAATTGATGAGCTTAGCCAAAATGTCATCTTCGACAAGATAAGCTAATGCTCTAAGGAGGTCTCTATGTTAGATAGAGCCATTAGAAGTTACAGTTTTGATGCCTCAGATGAGACTATACATGAACTTGCTGCAGCCATCCTTTTAAGCAAAGAAGACACTGAGATTGTGCTTGCACAAGGCGAATATGCCTATAAGGTCAAAGGTGGGGAAGATGGGTATCTCTGCTATCGAAAAGGCAACCGTGAATGGATTTTGGTAGCCAATTGGTGTTTTTATGGTCTTTATATCGTGGTTCGCTATAGGAAGCCAACATGGCTGAGATCGATGTATAGAAGCTTGTTTAACCAAATGAATTTCACCTCGGTTACTTTCAGTGATAGCAGTATCGCATTGGTGGGCACAGATGGAGAAACCATGAGAAGCAGGCGGTTCCGTCTCAGCCCTCCGCATAGTCTTGAGGAAGTTATGAGTGAGAAGTTCGGCTATTCCCCGCAAAAGGTGGAAGACCTTAAACTAAAATTGGGCATTTAGATAGAAAACCCATGAAAAACAGTGCTATCGCCAAAGTCTTTCAGGATATCGCTGACCTGCTTGAGCTCAAGGGGGAAATCCCGTTCAAGATCAGGGCCTATCAGAAGGCGGCCCGCGCCATCGAGCATTCCCCCACCGAGATTGAGCAGATGGTTAAGGATGGGAGCGACCTCAAGAACATCCCCGGCGTGGGCGATGCCATCGCCAAGAAGATCACCGAGCTGGTGACCATGGGTCACCTTCACTACTACGATGAGCTTAGAGCCGAGTTCCCCGAGGGCATCAGCACCCTGCTCGATATTCCCGGCGTCGGCCCCAAGATCGCCATCCGCCTGTGCATTGAGCTTGGGATAAACAGCATTGAGGACCTTGAGAAGGCAATCCTCGAGGGCAGGGTTGCATCACTACCGCGCCTCGGCGATAAGGTGGCGGAGAATATCCTGCGCCAGATTCAGGCGATGCGCATGAAAGGGCGGCGCATCCCCATCGGCCAGGCCCTCCCCGTGGTGGAGGAGATCATGGCCGAGCTTCAAGGATATGCCGGGCTGCGCAATCTCATCCCGGCGGGAAGCCTGCGCCGCTTCCGCGAGACAGTGGGGGACATCGACCTCATGGGCACCGCCAATGACCGGGAAAGTGTCCTCGATGCCTTTGTCGGGTTGCCTCAGGTAAAGGAGGTCCTGGTCAAGGGCAGCACCAAGGCCAGCGTGCTCGTCCCCGGCGACCTTCAGATCGACCTCAGGCTGGTGGATCATGACTCCTTCGGCTCCCTGCTTCAGTATTTCACCGGCTCCAAGCAGCACAACATCATCCTCAGGGAGAGGGGTCATCGCCAGAAGCTAAAGCTCAGCGAATACGGGATCGCAAATCTGGACACCGGGGTGCTGGAGAAGTTCACCACCGAGGAGGCTTTCTACGAGAGGCTGGGGCTGCAGTTCATCCCCCCGCAGCTCAGGGAGGGGCAGTGGGAGGTAGAGAGGGCAGAGCACAACGCCATCCCCAGGCTTATTGAGCTTTCAGACCTCAAGGGCGACCTCCATGTTCACACTGAGTGGAGCGATGGCTACGATTCCATTGAGGCGATGGCTCTTGCTGCCAAGGCCAGAGGCTACCAGTATATCGCTATCACCGACCATTCAAGAGGGCGAGGCATCGCCCGGGGGCTAAATGGGGAGCACCTGAGAAATCAGATGGCCGAGATCAGGGAACTCAATGACAGGATGAATGGCATTCACATCCTCTCCGGCGTAGAGGTGGACATTCGCGCCGATGGCACCCTGGACCTCCCCGATGACCTTCTTGCCGAGTTCGATATTGTCATTGCTGCCGTTCACTCAGCGATGAGGCAGGACGAGGAGAAGATGACGCAGAGGATTCTCAGCGCGATAAAGAATCCCCATGTGGATGTGCTCGCTCATCCCACCTGCCGACTTCTCGGGGAGCGCGAGCCAGTCATGGTGGACCTTGAGGCCGTCTTCCGCGCCGCCGCTGAGAACAACACTGCGCTGGAGATCAATACCATGCCCAATCGCCTCGACCTCAAGGACATTCACGCGCTGCGGGCAAAAGACCTTGGGGTGAAGCTCATCATCAACACCGATGCCCACAGCACCGCTCATCTCGACCTTATCCGCTTTGGCATCGGCGTTGCACAGCGCGGCTGGTGTGAGGCGAGACATATACTAAACACCAGGCCCCTTGAAGAGGTGGAGGCATTCTTGAAGCGATGATAAGAGAAGTAACTCAAAACGAGAACCAGCTACAGCCCTTCAGTGGCCGAGATGTCGTGGGCCAAGATGCGGCCATCGATCATCTAAAGCAAGCCATCGCTCAGGGAAAGCACTGGTATATCGCCCTCCTTGAGGCCATCGGGCTTTGGAATACGGCAGAGGAAAACCACAACGGGCGCCACTATCGCTATCTCATCGCTGGTGAGGCCTTCGATTGGTTGCTCCTTGCCGAGCGCCTTTGTCAGGAGGTCAAAGACCTCATCCCTGAGGAGGAACTTGTAGAGCTGCTCTTCTTCGGCAAAACACCCATCGAGCTTGATAAGGAGGAGTTTTGCCGTCTTATCGGCGATGCCAAGTATCTTGCCCACCTCAACTATTTATATGGTGTCACTGTAGAGGAAGCGCTGCTCCTGGCTGCTGAGGAGGAGACGCGCAAGGAGCAGCGAGTACGTGCCTTCAATGAGAACGACCACCTCTCTGAGGCAGCCTACCAGCGTATCTATGGCGCAACGATGACCGAGTTGCTTCGCAAATTCAGGCAAGAGAAGGGCTGCCCCCAACGCCGCTCCATGGGGCTCGCCGACGTTAAAGAGTTCACCTACTGGCTATTCAAGTATCGGCTCAAAGAGTGTGACAAGGCGCGGGTTGCCAGCGACACCCAAAAGGCGCTTAAAGAACTGCGGCGGCAGTGGAACTTGAAGGAGCATCGAAGAAGCGCTGTGGGGAAGTCTATTTAGGCTTACGGGCTTTCACTGTAATGCTGGCTATCTTATTCTCGGCCAGGGTCTCACTCTCGCAAGCGGTTTCCCCACCACAGACTGGTGGGCTAACGCCGGCGACCTCCAGCCCAATAAAACCCACAGCGCGAATTTTGTCCAAGTAAACCTTCTCCTCCAGTGCCCCTGCCACACAGCCAGCCCATTGCTCCAGGTTCTCCCGAACCTCTACCGGCAGCTCGCCGTGGGTGACGATGTCCGATACGCAGAGCCTTCCCCCAGCCTTGAGCACGCGGAAAATCTCCCGAAACACGGCATCCTTATCCAGGGAAAGGTTTATCACGCAGTTAGAGATAACCACATCCACCGAGTCGCTCTCGATGGGCATATGCTCCATCTCCCCTAATCGAAACTCCACGTTTTCCATGGATAGCTTCTTGGCGTTGGCCCTTGCCAGCTGGATCATCTCCGTGGTCATATCCAGCCCGATGACCTTCCCCTGGGGGCTAACGCTTTTCGCTGCCAGAAAGCAGTCCAGCCCGCCTCCGCTTCCTAGGTCGAGAACCACCTCGGCCGGCTGTAGCTCGGAAACGGCCACCGGGTTACCGCAGCCCAGCGAGGTTATGTCCGCCGATAGAGCATCGAGCTCTTCCTTGGAATATAGCCTCTGGGCAAGGCTTGTTCCCTGAGCGCTCGGACTGCAACAAGTCGAGGTCTCTTGACTCGGCGGCGCGCAGCAGGAGGGGGTGTGCTGCCTCGCTATCTCAGCGTAACGCTCACGCACAAATTTCTTGATCTCCTCAGCACTCCTTTTTGTCATTCTGCCTCCTCAAGTAGGGGAAAAGTGCTCCATTTATATTGTAACCCTTTTTGGAGAGCGGGGCAAACGAACCCTCATCATGTCCGCGGTTTGCCACCGAGCTCAGCGATTTTCTGCTTCAGCCTTCCTATCTTATCCCTATTGGTAGCGAGTCTTTCCTTGTCTCTGGCGACAATGTTTGCCGGTGCCCGGGAAAGAAATTCCTCGTCCTTTAGCCTTGCCTCAATCCGTAAAACCTGTTCTTGAGTTGCCTCGATTTCCCTCTCCAGCCGCTCTCTTTCGGCATCGAGGTCGACCATGCCCGCCATGGGCAATATCACCTCCGCCCCTTCGAGCACCAGTGCCTTTGCCTCAGTGGGCATTGTTCCCTCCCCACTGCTAACGATGGCTAGCGGTCTCACCCGGGCTAAGGTTTCGATAGCCTGAGCCTGGCTCTCAAAGGTGGGCTTTTCTTCTACTACAGCTACTGCCTCAATCCACTTCGAAGGCTCAACCCTGAACTCGGCGCGAGCGTTTCGAATTGCCCGAATGACCTCTATCACCAGCGCCATCCTTTTTTCCGCCTCGTCATCTACCGCCATTCCGTCGGCGGCAGGGTAGGGGGCAATCATGATAGATTCGGGCATTTCCTCGGAAGTCGAAAGGCGCTGTTTGAGGCTCTGCCAGATCTCTTCGCTGATGAACGGCATGAAGGGATGGAGCAGGCGCAGCGAGGTCTCGAGTACATAAGCAAGAACGGGCAGGGGGGATGGAGATTGGGGCTGGCGAAGGCGGATCTTCGCCATCTCGATATACCAATCGCAGAACTCGCCCCAGATGAAGTCGTGGAGCTGCCTTTGCGCCTCGCCGAAAAGCCAATCTTCCATCAGTCTGTTCGCCGTTGCCACCAGCCGATGGAGGCGACTCAGTATCCAGCGATCCTCCAAAGGGAGAGCGGCGCCAAGGCCTCCCACCTCATCGATCCTCATCTCTTCCTCCATATTCCCCACCACGAATCGGGCAGCATTCCACAGCTTGTTGGCGAAGTTGCGACTGGACTCCAGCTTCTGAGCGCCGAGCCTGACATCATTTCCAGGGGAGGTGCCAGTGGACAGAGCGAAGCGCAGAGCATCGGTGCCATATTCCTCGATGACATCGAGGGGATTGACCACGTTGCCCTTCATCTTGCTCATCTTCTCACCCTTCTCATCGCGCACCAGGCCATGGAGATAAACGGTCTCAAACGGGATCTCGCCAGTATTCTCCAGGCCCATCATGATCATCCTCGCCACCCAGAAGAAGAGTATGTCATATGCTGTTTCCATTACCGTGGTCGGATAGAAGTATTTTAAGTCCTCGGTCTCTTCAGGCCAGCCCAGGGTGGAGTGAGGCCAGAGGGCAGAGCTGAACCAGGTATCGAGGACATCGGGGTCCTGGACGATGTTTGATGAGCCGCAGTGAGCGCAGACCTGAGGGTCATCGATGGCGACGGTGATTTCAGCGCAGTCTTGACAATACCAAACGGGAATACGGTGCCCCCACCATAGCTGGCGGCTGATGCACCAATCGCGGATGTTCTCCATCCAGTTGAGATAGACCTTGGTGAAGCGCTCGGGGATGATGGCGATCCTGCCCTCAACAACGGCATCGATGGCCGGTATAACCAGAGGAGCCACCTTGACAAACCACTGCTTGCTCGCCCAGGGCTCGATGATAGTGTGACAGCGCCAGCAGTGTCCTACCGAGTGACGATGGGGTTCCACCTTCACCAAAAGCCCCTCTTTCTCCAGATCAGCCAAAATCGCCTCGCGGCAGGCGAAGCGGTCAAGCCCATGGTACGGGCCTGCCTCCTGGTTCATCGTCCCATCGGGGTTCAAGATATTCACCAAGGGCAGTCCCTGACACTGGCCGACCTCGAAGTCCACCGGGTCATGGGCTGGGGTTATCTTCACCGCCCCGGTGCCGAAAGAGGGGTCTACAGCATCATCGGCGATGATGGGGATCCGCCTGCCAATGACAGGCAGGATAGCTTTTCTGCCCAAAAGGTCCCTGTAGCGATTATCCTTTGGGTTTACCGCCACGGCGGTGTCGCCGAGGATGGTCTCAGGGCGAGTGGTGGCCACTGTAATAAAGCCATCCTCATCGGCGAGGGGGTAGCGGACATAGTAGAGATGTCCCATCTCCTCCTCATGTTCCACCTCCAGGTCGGAGAGGGCGGTGGTGCAACGAGGGCACCAGTTAATGATGCGCTCCCCGCGGTAAATGAGGCCCTTCTCATAAAGGCGGACGAAGGTGGTGCGCACCGCTCGTGATGGGCCCTCATCCATGGTGAACCTCTCCCTGGTCCAGTCGCAGGAAGCACCTAGCCCCTGGTGCTGCTCGGCAATGGTATGGCCATATTCCTTCATCCACGGCCACATCCGCTCCAGGAACCTCTCCCGCCCCAGATCATGCCTTGTTAGCCCCTCCCCAGCCAGTTCCTGCTCCACCACCACCTGGGCTGATATTCCGGCGTGGTCAATGCCTGGAAGCCACAGGGTGGGCTCGCCCTTCATTCGGTGCCAGCGGATCATGATGTCTTCTATGGTCGCAACCAGGGCATGGCCAAGGTGAAGCTCCCCGGTGACGTTGGGCGGCGGCATGATGATGACAAAGGACTTCTTTTGGGGGTCGACCTTGGGGGTGAAGTAGCCCCGATCCAGCCAGAACTGATACCACTTGGCTTCTACTTTCTTGGGATCGTAGGCTTTGGGTATCTCAGCCAGCTTTTCGCTCGTCATGTTTTTTTCATTCTACCTCTGCTTTTTGGCAGCAGTTCCACCACCCTGTCCAGGACTTTATGAGCAACCTCCAATTTGGAGAGAAGAGGCAGGCGCTTCACCTTCCCTTGGCGGTCAACGATGAGCACTCTATTGGTATCGACACCAAATCCGCTGTCGGTGGCGGTGATGTCGTTGGCCACGATGAGGTCGAGGTTTTTGCCCTTTAGCTTCACTTTTGCGTTTTCCACCACATTTTCGCTTTCAGCGGCGAAGCCAACCCTGACAAAATCCCCTCTCACTTCACTAAGGATGTCGGGATTCCTCACCAGCTCAATGGAGAGGGTCTCTCGCTCCTTTTTGATCTTGCTTTTTGCGGCGGCTGCCGGGCGATAATCGGAGACTGCGGCAGCCATGAGCAACGCATCAGCCTGCTTAGCGGCATCGACGATGGCATCCCGCATCTGGACGGCGGTTTGAACTTGAATCACCTCCACACCTACGGGGGGATGGAGGGCGGTGGGGCCACTCACCAAGACCACACTCGCCCCTCGGTCTCGGGCTGCCTCGGCAATGGCATAGCCCATTTTCCCCGAGGAGCGGTTGCTAATATGGCGCACCGGATCCATAGGCTCCTGAGTGCCTCCAGCGCTGACCACGATGCGCCTTTTTGCCAGATCACCCCTTCTCCCCAGCACCTGGCGAATGGTGCCCAAGATTTCTTCGATATCAGCAAGGCGCCCCAGCCCTATTTCCCCAGTAGCCAGGCGACCGTAGCCCGGCCCGACAAAGGTGAACCCCCTCTCCTTCAGCCGGGCGATGTTTTGTTGAGTAATCTGGTTCTGGTACATGTTAGCGTCCATCGCTGGCGCTACGATTATAGGCGCTTTTGTCGCCAGAACAGTGCAACCGAGCATATCATCAGCGATGCCCCCCGCCAGCTTGGCGATAACATTTGCTGTAGCTGGAGCAATGACCACCAGATCAGCCCGCGCTGCCAACGTTACATGCTCAATGCTGAACTCAGAGACAGGGTCGAACATCTCTGTAGCTACCGGCCTATTGGTGATGGCGCGGAAGGTGAGCGGGGTGACAAACTCCTGAGCTGCTTTAGTCATCACCACATCGACCTTCGCCCCCTCCTGGGTCAGCTTGCTAGCAACCTCCACCGCCTTATAAACGGCTATGCTACCCGTGACACCTAAAACTATGTTCTTATCTCGAACCATCTCTCCTCCTTCATCATCGGCTTGGCAACCATTAACGGGTGCTCGGAGCAAATGCTTTATCTATTCATATCATAAATCAAACGTAATCCCTCAAGGGTCAGGTGGGGATTCACTGCGTCCACTATCTTTGTCTCCTTGGCGATTATATCGGCGAGACCACCGGTAGCTATTACCCGCGCCTTGCCCCCCAATTCCTGTTGAATCCGGTGCACCAGACTCTCGATGAGCCCGACGTAACCGAAGATCAACCCTGATTGCATTGCAGTTACCGTATCTGTGCCGATAGCATGCGGAGGGGCAACTAGCTCTATCCTGGGCAGCTTTGAAGCCCGCTCGAATAGAGCCTCAGATGCGATGCCGATCCCGGGGGCGATGGCACCCCCGAGGTAATCCCCCTCTTCGGATACGGCATCAAGGGTGGTGGCGGTGCCAAAATCGATGACAATCGCCGGGCCGCCGTAGAGTCGATGGGCAGCAGCAGTATTGGCCACCCTGTCGGCGCCAGTCTCCCGTGGGTTATCGGTGCAGATGCGCACCCCGGTCTTCACCCCGGGACCAACAACGAGGGGGGAGATGCCAAAGTAACACTTGCTCAGCTCCTCGAAAACGGGTTCTAGCGGGGGCACAACACTGCAAATGACGGCAGCATCGATGTCAGAACTGGTGATATTCTGGCGCGACAATAGGCTGAGAAGTAATACCGCATACTCATCCGATGTCTTGTGGATATCGGTAGCAATATTCCAGGTGGCACGCATCTTCTCCCCTTCGAAGACGCCGAGGGCAATGTTGGTGTTTCCCACATCTATGGCGAGCAACATCTCTTTTCTCTCTCCTAGCCCTGCTTGATTTTCTTGATTGCCACTGGCAACACAGGCAACAAGTCGCCAGCGACCATTCCGGCATCGCCAAGCTCTGCTTTAACCATTTCCCCTGCCATCCCATGAAGGTAGACTCCACAGGCAGCAGCATCAAGATGGGAGAGTCCCTGAGCCAGTAGCCCAGCGATGGCCCCAGAAAGGACATCCCCCGTTCCCGCCGAAGCCAAGCCGGGATTGGCTATAGAGCTGATCTTGACCCTTCCCTCAGGGGAGGCAACAATGGTATGTGCCCCCTTGAGCACCACAGTTTTCTGCCACCGGCTGGCTGCCTCCCGCGCTACCTGTACTCGATCCGACTGAACCTCCTCCACAGGGAGAGCAGCGAGTCTAGCCATTTCCCCAGGATGGGGAGTAAGTATAGCATTTAGGGACAATTTTTGCCACCACCCTGGGCTCTGAGCCAGGGTATTGAGGACATCGGCATCGAGCACCAGGGCAGGGGTGAGGTCTGGTGGCATTTGGAGCAGAGAATTGCTGATAAACTCCATTACTGAAGGATGCTGACTTAGCCCGCACCCGATGAGCAAGACATCATAGTCGGAAAGCCATTGGTGGAGGACTTCCGATGCCTGGGCATCGATAAAACCTGGCTCTGATTCAGGCAAAGGGACATAAGTAACCTCGGTAAGCTTGGCTGCCAAGATGGGCTGGAGACTCTGGGCCACGGCCAAGGTGACGAGCCCGGCTCCTACCCTCGTCGCCCCCTCGCAAGCAAGATAGGCAGCACCGATATAATGGATCGACCCACCGCAGACGAGAACGCGGCCAAAGGTGCCCTTGTGAGCATCTTGCGGTCGCTTTGGCAGCATTGACCTCACAAACTGCTCAGTGATGAGCTCAACGGCAATGTCCTGGCCCAGGTTTTGGGGTATGCCAATGTCGGCGACAACGAGCTGCCCTACCATTTCTCCACCAGGAAAGGCAAAGAGCCCAAGCTTGGGATAGCCCAGGGTGATGGTTAAATCGGCTGCAACACAGGCAGGGTCGATGGCTCCGCTATCTGCATCCAGCCCTGAAGGCAGATCAACGGCAACGATACCAAGGCTAGGCTTGGCCTCTTTAGCCTGTCTCACCCGGGTCAAGACCTCGCTATAGATGCCCTCAAGGGAGCGGAGCTTGCCCGTGCCAAATAAGGCATCGATGACCAGCTCACTGGAGGCGAGCACATCGTCAAGCTCAGCCAAGCCCCTGCCCTCGTTGGCCACGGTGCAGGGAATCCCGCGTTCCGTGATAAGCCTGTAGTTAGGGTCGTCATCTCCTCTCGGGTGGCAAAGGTAAACGTTCACCCTCGCTCCCCAATCGTGAAGGTGGCGGGCAGCGACCAGACCATCCCCGCCATTATTTCCTGGTCCAACCAAGACGAGGATGTACCGACGTGCCGCGCTGCCGAGCCACCCTTTCACCTCTTGAGCAATGGCAAGCCCGGCATTCTCCATGAGCACCGGAGAAGGAACTCCGAGTTCGGCAGCGCGGCGATCAAGCTCTCTCATCTGTTCTGCGGTGACGATCTTCAATCCTTACCCCCACTACCGAGGCAATTGCATATTCTCTGGAATGGGAAAGGCTGATCGCAAGCTCTCCCATACTCAGCTCCTCAGCCTTTTCCCGCGCCCTGCCACTAAGACCAACCAAAGGTTTCCCATCGGAGTTAGAAAGAACCTCGATGTCACGCCATCCTACACCCACTCTTCCCGTGCCCAAAGCCTTCATTACCGCCTCCTTGGCGGCAAAGCGAACTGCTAGTGCTGGAGCGCGATTACGACAGAGGCGAAGCTCCTCTTCAGTATAAATTCGGCGCAGGAAACGCCCGCCCCAGCGCTCCACAGCCTCTTGGATGCGCGCTATCTCTATTATGTCCAGCCCAATATATGAAATGCTCATCAGAATTCTTGTTCCATAGTATACCATACTCCCCGTTATCTATAGAATAAAGGCTGTTGCTTTCCATTTTACCTCATGGTATAATCCGCAGCGGACAAGGCTCGATTAGCTATGGTTCATGTAGCTCTAATCAGTTATACGCCGGACCCTGAGCGCACCATCGCTGCCGCTGCCCGTGTTTCTACTTCCCCCACAGGCGCTTCCCAGCTTATGCAAAAGCTAACCCCACAAGCCGTTGATCGCCTCCTCACCAGGCTCATCTCATCAGGTCACCTATCCGTGTTTGAACATGCCAGCTTTACCTTCGCCATCGAAGGCATTTCCCGAGTTACCAGCCATCAACTGGTACGGCATCGGATGGCAAGCTACACCCAGCAGAGCCAGAGATATGTATCATTAAAGGATTTCGATTACATTACCCCCGCCACCATCGGTGCCAAGCATGATTTCAAGGCTAAGTATCAGGAGATGATTCATGCCGCTCATAGCCTCTATCTAGAAATGCTCGATGCTGGCGTCCCGGCGGAGGACGCCCGCTATGTGCTTCCCCAGGCTGGTGAGACCAAGCTAGTGATGACTATGAACGGCCGGGAGCTGATTCATGTCTGCTCCCTAAGGCTCTGCCTCCGGGCTCAGTGGGAGATTGTGGAACTCTTCGAGAAGGTTAAAGCTGAGGTGCAAAGGGTAGCACCCCGCCTCGGAGCGGAGCTTAAGCCCAAGTGCTACCGCCTGGGATACTGCGATGAGGCGGAAAGCTGTGGCATTTTCCCCACCGCTGCTGAGATGGCTGAGAAAAAAGCTAAGAACAAACTTCCGGAAAGGGGTGATTGAACATGACGGCGGAGATAATTTCAGGGACTAAGATAGCAAAGGAGATTCGTGAAGAGCTAAAAGCCAAGGTGGATGAACTAAAGAAGAAGGGCGTGACCCCTGGTCTGGTCATGGTCCGTGTTGGCGAAGACCCGGCCTCGGTATCCTATGTCACCGCCAAGAGCAAAGCCAGCGATGAGCTGGGCATCCTCTCTGAGACAATAGTGCTGCCCGAGGATACCAAGGAGGACGTGCTGCTGGCCAAGGTGGAGGAGTTAAATAAGGACCCCAGATTCCACGGCATCCTGGTCCAGCTTCCCCTTCCCAAGCACATCGATTCGGATAAGGTCCTGAATGCCATCGATCCGAGGAAGGATGTCGATGGCTTTCACCCGGTGAATGTCGGCCGGCTGCTCATTGGCAATCCCTACTTTATGCCCTGCACTCCCCACGGCGTCCAGGAGTTACTTATTCGCAGCGGCAATAGCCCCGAAGGAAAGCATGTGGTTATCTGTGGGCGAAGCAACATCGTGGGAAAGCCAGTGATGGCCATCCTAATGCAGAAACAGAAGGGTGCCAATGCGACGGTGACGGTAGTCCATACCGGGACAAAGGACATGGCATCGATAGTCAGGCAGGCTGATATTGTGATCGCTGCCATGGGCAAACCGAAGGCAATAACGGCGGACATGGTCAAGGAGGGAGCAGTGGTAATTGATGTCGGGGTCAACCAGGTAGGCACAACCCCTGAGGGGAAGAGGATACTGGTAGGCGACAGCGACTTCGAGGCCATAAAAGAGAAGGCCAAAGCCATCACCCCTGTTCCCGGTGGCGTTGGTCCTATGACGGTGACCATGCTCATGGTGAACACCGTCCGCGCTGCTGAGATGCAGTCGGCATAGCGGGGCTGAGTGCGCCCGATAGATGCCATACGACGAAGCAATAAGAATTAGACGTAGGAGGTTTTGCGTGGCTTATGATGCGACGAAAATGAAGGACTGGGAAATTTCAGAGGCCGCTGAAGCCAACATGCCAACCCCCGAAGAGTGGCGGGAAAGACTAAGCCTGGAAAAGGACGAGATCATTCCTTACGGTAGGCTATGCAGGCTCGATTTCATGAAGATCATTGAGCGCCTCAAGGACAAGCCGGATGGCAAGTACGTTGAGGTGACCGCCATTACCCCCACGCCGCTGGGAGAGGGGAAGACCACAACCACCATGGGTCTCCTAGAAGGCATGGGCAAGCGGGGGCTGAATGTGGGGGGATGTATCCGCCAGCCATCGGGTGGCCCCACCATGAATATCAAGGGAACCGCTGCCGGCGGCGGCAATGCGCTGCTGATTCCCATGACCGAGTTCTCCATGGGTCTTACCGGCGACATCAACGATATCGTGAATGCCCATAACCTGGCCATGGTGGCGCTTACCTCCAGGATGCAGCACGAGCGCAACTACAATGACGAGCAACTGGCTAGGCTCACCAAGATGCGTCGCCTGGACATCGACCCCACCAGGGTGGAGATGGGCTGGGTTATGGATTTTTGTGCCCAGAGCCTGCGCAATATCATTATCGGCCTCGGTGGCCGCATGGATGGCTTCACGATGCAGTCCAAGTTCGGCATCGCCGTGAGCTCCGAGCTAATGGCCATGCTTTCCATCGTCAGGGACCTGGCCGACCTGCGGGAAAGGATGGATAACATTACCGTGGCATTTGATAAGAAGGGCAATCCCGTTACCACAGGCGATCTGGAGGTGGGGGGTGCCATGACCGCCTGGATGCGCAACACCATCAACCCTACCCTGATGTGCACAGTGGAATATCAGCCCTGTATGGTGCATGCTGGCCCGTTTGCCAACATTGCCGTGGGCCAGTCCTCCATCATCGGCGACCGCATCGCTCTGAAGATGTTTGACTACCATGTAACTGAAAGCGGATTCGCTGCCGACATCGGTTTCGAGAAGTTCTGGAACGTGAAATGCCGCATAAGTAGTCTCAAGCCGCACGTCTCGGTACTTACCACCACCATTCGGGCGCTGAAGATGCATGGCGGCGGGCCCAGGGTGGTAGCTGGCGTACCCCTGCCTGATTCCTACACTAAAGAGGATCTTGGACTCCTAGAAAAGGGCCTGCCCAACATGCTGCACCACATCAACACCATCAGAACTTCCGGAATCAACCCCGTGGTGTGCATCAATGCCTTCCACACCGACACCAAAGATGAGATCGCCATGGTCAGAAAGGCAGCTGAGGAAGCAGGGGCGCGCTGCGCCGTATCTACCCATTGGGCCGATGGCGGCGATGGCGCCCTGGAGCTGGCCGATGTAGTCAAGGAAACCTGCGAGGAGAAGAACGAGTTCAAGTTCCTCTATCCCCTGGAAATGAAGCTGCGGGAGCGGGTCGACAATATCGCCAAGGTGGTCTACGGGGCCGATGGCGTGGCCTGGACTGCGGATGCCGAGGCCAAGGCCAAGTCTCTGGAGAACGATGCCAAATATGATGATTACGCCACCATGATGGTGAAGACCCACCTCAGCCTCACCCATGATCCGGCCGTGAAGGGGGTTCCCAAAGGGTGGGCTTTACCCATCCGCGATGTGTTGATTTACTCTGGGTCGAAATTCCTCTGCCCTTGCGCCGGAGCCATCAGCCTGATGCCAGGAACCAGTTCCGATCCCGCCTTTAGAAAGGTGGATGTCGATACCAAGACGGGTAAAGTACAGGGCCTGTTCTGAGAAGCCGCTTCAAGAAGGGCGGCCCTGGGGCCGCCCTTCTTTTTTGCCTTGAGGCGCTTACATATGCTGCTCGTTACGACTCAACGCTCACCGTGAGAGCGTTTTGGGGGCATATTTCCTCGCATATCTTGCATGCCGTGCATTGGGTGAGGAAGACCGGCATTATAGCCCAGTCCCCCGCCACTTTACCCGGCTTTCGCCCATCACGAGGATAGATCATAAATACGCCTTCGGGGCAGGCATCAAGGCACTTGCGGCAATCTCGCGGTGAGGTACATTTCTTGTCATCCCACTCTATTTGCATCATGGCGTCACCACTCCTTCGCCAGCACGGGAATAGCGTTCCTGTCAAGCAAGGTGATAGCATCAAGAGCGCATACTCCACGGCACAGGCCGCAGCCGAAGCACTGCAATTGGTGTATAGTGCACTTCTGCGAAGCAGGAGAATAGGCAATAGCGCCGAAGGGGCAAATCTTCACGCAATCGCGGCAGCCATTGCACTGCTCGATGTCGATGGCAGCCACATATTCCGCCTTAAAGAATGGTCGTTGTCCACGCTCCATCATCCTGAAACCCAAACAATCCGTGGGGGCGCAGTTGCAGATTGCAGCGATAAAGGGAGCGTTGTAATGCCACACACTATGAACCAGGCCGTTACGGTCAAGCTTCTGGAACTCCTTTTTCGCCTCCTCAACGGTGAGTATCTCTATACCCTTTGAGTAATCCGGCCACTGCTCCCAAACGCCTTTTGGCCAGAAATCTGACTTGAAAGTGGCCACGTTAAAGCAGTACCGATCGTCGTAAACGCCATGAAGGAGACTTCTGCAGACGCAGTGCACTCTCGTAATGCTCGTGGTGAAGTCAAGTATCTTTTCCACATCCTCCAGGGGAATGACCTGCCCAAAGTGCTGTTGTTTCATTCCCTCCGCAATGGGAGAACGACCCACCTTAGGGACAGCAAGATCGGCTGGCACTAACTTGTCCATAGCAGCCAGACCGTCAGCAGCCATTTCCTCAAACCTCTCATAGAAATCGGTAATGTACCGTTTCCTCTCCTCGTTGAGCAACTCCTCGGCGTAGTTTTTCGTCTGAAGATACCACTTCGTTCCCTGCCCATGCTCAATGCAGAATTCACACATTGCGGCACCCCCTCAAAAGTTTTGCCTGTCGAACTTCCCTTCTTATAGCAAAGCATCTGCCAAAAGTCAAGGGCTGCGGGCAACTCGACACCGGCTGAGCAATCGTCCTATAATTGTCCCCGTGAAGACTAGCGATTTCGATTGCCATCTGCCAACCGAACTCATCGCCCAGACCCCAATGGAGCCTCGGGATCGCTCTCGCCTCATGGTGCTCTCCCGAAGCGATGGCTCGATAGAGCATCGCCGCTTCTTTGAAATTGAGGAGTTTCTCCAGCGGGGCGATGTTTTGGTGTGCAACGACAGCCGTGTCCTCCCCGCACGCCTTATCGGGCGCAAGGAAGGCACTAGCGGCAAGGTCGAGGTCTTGCTTCTGCGACGGCTCGGTCCTGGGCTGTGGCAGACCTTGGTAAAGCCAGGGCGAAGGGTGCGCTTGGGGACCAGGCTAGAGTTCTCCGCTGAGCCGGGCTCGCCCGACGCTCTTTGGGGCGAGATCGTGGAGTGGGGGGAGAGGGGGATCAGGGTAATTCGCTTTTCCGATGAGGGCGCCCTGGAGCAAGCGGGCAGTGTTCCTCTGCCCCCTTACATTCACCTCCCGCTAAAGGATCCAGAGCGCTATCAAACAGTCTATGCCAGAGTGATGGGAAGCGTTGCTGCACCCACCGCAGGGCTCCATTTCACCCCCGAACTCCTCCATCGCCTCGAGGAGAAGGGGGTTCATCTCAGCTTCGTCACCCTTCATGTGGGGCTTGACACCTTTTCACCGGTGAGGGTGGATGACCCCAGAAACCACCCAATGCATAAAGAGTATTGTGAGCTGCCGGAGAAGACAGCCCAGGAGCTCAACCGAGCCAAAGCTGAGGGAAAGCGAATTATCTGCGTTGGCACCACAACGGTGAGGATTTTGGAGCAAGCAGCCTTAAAGGGAACAGAGATTAAGGCCTTCCAAGGCTGGAGCGACATCCTGATCTTGCCCGGGCATTGCTTTCACACCCTCGATGGGTTGATCACAAATTTTCACCTGCCGCGCACCACCCTGCTAATGCTGGTCTCCGCTTTTGCCGGCCACAACCTCATTTTGCGAGCTTACCAAGAGGCAATCCGCCTCGGCTACCGTTTCTATAGTTTCGGTGACACGATGCTGATACTCTGATGAGGACTTTGGCTGGACGAACCCCAGCCGCTTAAGAGGAGCTTTCACAGTTTATTTTTGAACATCATCGCCGCTGAGCAGCCTCATTATCCTTACCGCTTGAGGTCCAGCCTCATCACCTACCAGCAAGCCCTCTGGCAGCAGGTAAGCGTATTGCTGGATCATGCCGAACTCATCGCTCATTTCGATAGCCTCCATACTGTACTGCAGGGGCAGCGCCTTCACCTCTATCAAGTCGCCTGCGGCTAAAGGTGGTGGAAGGGGAGCAAGGCATTCCCCGGTGACTATCACCATGCCACCAGTTTCATCCGATATCACAATAGCACCGGTTCCCTCCTTGGCAAAAGGTGGACCCATGGCGACAAAGGTAACCTCACCCTTCACAGTTGCATACTCCCCGCGATAGGCCTCGAAATGGGAGATAAGCTCGCCTATAGGCACGATTTCCTCTCCGCTCACCTTGACCTCTACCTCACGAGAGAAGGTCCCCTCTGCGTCCCTGGCCTCTATGGCGATAGTATGATAGCCTGCAGCCAACTGGGCACTGTCCCATAGCGCAGTGGCAGTATCCCACACCGCTCCTTCTTCGATTTGCATCGCAACTGCCTGGCCGCCATCGACTGAATAATACGCCTCTTGGATTGCGCCACGCTCAGTATAAAGCTGGGCGATCAATGCTATCTCCCCGCTCGCTATTGTGCCAGGGGAGATGATATCTATCGCCCTTTCCTCACCAACCCCTTTATAGAAGGTGGAGATAGCTTCGCCATCGATGTCAACAATGCGATAGCCGAAGGGGCTGCCATCAGCGCCGGGACCAAGCCACCACTCCGCGCATATAGCGCCTGTGACCTGCTCCGGGATGCCATAGCTATCCATCAAGATATCGAAGTGCCAGTGCCCGGAGAACATCATCATCGCTTGGTGTTGCTTCAGTAGATTCAAAACCTGGGTGCGATTCTCCCAGGATGTAGTCGGCTCATGGAAGAAGACCAGTAGTGGCATCCCCTGCCTGTGAGCTAAATCCTGTCGCAGCCACTCTAGCTGTGAATCCGGTATGCGATAAACCTGGTGCCCATCGACCAGTTCATTCGGATCCAGAACAAGGTAGTGATACGAACCCCAGTCAAAGGAATAGTAAGTGGGACCGAAGTAATCACGGTACATCTCCTCGTTATACCCTGGCTCAGTCTCAGCAGCCTGCTCACAATGTATGCCGACAACATCGTGATTCCCGATTACATTGTAAATGGGCATCTCAAGGTCCCGGATCGAATTGGAGTAAGCGTCAAACCATTCCCTCGCCTGTGAAATGGTCACTCCGTCACCCTTCAGTACCAGGTCTCCGGTGGCAATTACAAAAGAAGGGGCGATGTCATTGATCTCATCTATAGCTTGCTCAAAGATCGCTATATGCTCCTCTTCAGTATCGAGGTGGATATCTGTTATCTGAACAAAGACGAATTCATCCTCAGCTTTCTCCGGCGCCGGGCTTAAACCGAAGTCGAGGTCGTGCTCCGTTATGCCTCGATACCACGGAGTGGTGGTGGTATAATCGTTGGGGGTGGTTATGAAAACGAAATAGCCCTCTTGGAGAAGCTGGTAGCTCCCACCCTCATCAGTGACGGTCACCGTTATCCCGTTGGAGACAAGTATATCAGGTATGCCACCCTCGCCGGCATCCATAATCCCATCGCCGTCGAGGTCCTCAAATACAGTTCCTCCAACTGTCACCTCGGACTCTGCCTTACATGCAGCGGGGAGGATGACCAAAATAACCACCAGAGCAATAAATATCCTTACACCGAGGCTTCTTGTCATACTTTTCCTTTCCACTGTGATGTGGGGCGCTTCGCAGACTAGCACTTATCATAGCACCACATTTCCCCCCGGGCAAGAAAGCTCGATGATCAATTTCTTAACATAAAAACGGCAGTAACGGGGGGGCATCTTCACTTGCCAAACAGGGGCCGAGAACACGCGGACGGCGCTCCCCACATCCACTAGTAGAATGTCCACGGACGCAGGGCTACGTGAGTCTCGGCCCCTGTCTCAACAAACCATATATCCCCCATTTAGGACAACCCGTCAATCACCTTTTTGTACTATTCAGGATGTTATGCTGCCAGTACATTTGGCCCATCATGAGAGCCAAAAAACACCACTTGGTCGATTAAGACGATACAGATTAAAAAACTAGGCTTGAAAATTGATGCCCAGGCTTGACATTCTGCCTATAATATTGTATGTTATTAGATAAGATAAGATAAAATAATCAAGTATAGGCTAATAAGCCATAGGAGGAGGCATGGAGCGTACCAAGGTCAGAAAGCGAACGGGAAAGCGAAAAGGGGCACTGCAGCCGATGCCTAACCTTGTTGAGGTCGTAGTTATCGACGACGAACATGGTGTGCGGAGCGTACTTACAGAGGCTTTAGCTGCCAACGGCTACTTGGTGTACCTGGCTGATGGAACCAACGCAAAAGAGGTCTTG
>DAOUOW010000015.1 GCA_030626475.1 Chloroflexota bacterium
GAGTGCTGTCTTTATCTGGGACACATCTTCGATACCTTCAGCCGCCTGCCTCATCCTCTCCAGTGCCCAAAAGAGATTGACAGCGGTAGGTCTGGTAGCGGACAGCGCTTGGGAAGCGGCGCCCAGTTTGGCCATGAATTCCTCTCTGGATGCCGCTTCGATTCCTTGAGCTGCCAGCGCCAGCCCATAGGCGGCAGCGATGCCAATAGCTGGAGCTCCCCGAACCCTCATCTCCTTGATCGCCGCTGCCACTTGGCGATAGTCCTCCAGCTCGAGGTAGACCTCCTCCCAGGGAAGCCTGGTCTGATCAAGAAGCCTGATCTTGCCTGAAACCCACTCGATAATTTTGATCATAGGCTGACTTTCTAGCCTTTACCCTTTCCCTGAATCAGCTTGAAGGCGTTTACATCCACCAGCCCCTTATCTGTGAGCCTGAGCTCTGGGATCACAGGCAGGGCGAGGAAGGAGAGGGTGGCGAAGGGGTCGCCAAGCCTGGTTCCAAGCTCTCGGGCGATGCCCTGGAGTTTTTCAAACTTTTCTACCACCACTGCCAGAGGCTCCGGCGACAACAGGCCAGCGATGGGCAGAGGTAGGGAACCCTGAACTACCCCATCGGCGGCGATGACCAGCCCGCCCTGAAGTTTTTCGACCTCGCTGATGGCAAGGTATATATCGCTATCGCTTATGCCTACGGCTACGATGTTATGGGAATCGTGGGCGATGGAGGAAGCGAGCGCTCCGCTCTTCAAGCCAAAGCCTTTCACCAGTCCGAGGCCGATGTTGCCCGTGGCCCTATGCCTCTCCACCACCACCAGCTTGAGGATGTCCCTCTCGATGTCGGGGAGCACAAAGCCTTTTTCGACCTTTGGTCTTTCTTCGACCTTTTTTGTGGTTATCTGGTTGGGGACAATCTCTATGGTGGGGTGAGTCCATTTCTCTGCCGGTATCTGAAGCGCCTCAATATCGAAGGGCTTGATGTTTATAGTGCGTGTCATCTCTTTGTCCTCTGCCATTGGGGGAGAGAAAAGCGCTTCCCCTTCTCTGGCCACCAGCTCCCCGCAGTAAAACACCATCTCCGTCTCAAAGGTGGAGAGGTCGCCCACCACGATGAGATTGGCAGCATAGCCCGGCGCTATAGCACCAAGGCCGTGGAGCCTGAAGTATTCGGCGCTATTTATAGTGGCTAGCTGGATGGCTCGCACCGGGTCCAGCCCCAGCGTGATCGCCTTCCTCACAACGGCATCGATATCGCCGTCCCGCAGCAGGTCGGCGCAGCTTCGGTCATCGACAACGAAAAGGCATCTCTTGTAGGTCTTATCGGTGACCAGGGGAAGAAGAGCCTCCAGGTTCTTCTCCGAGGAGCCCTCCCGAATCATCAGGTACATTCCTTTGCTTAGCTTCTCTCTGGCCTCCTCCAGGGATGTGGATTCATGGTCGGAGAGGATGCCGGCACTGAGGTAGGCATTGAGCTCCGTACCCTTAAGCCCGGGGGCGTGCCCATCGATCACCCGTCCCCTGGAGCAGGCGATCTTGGCCAGGACCTCCTCATCGGCGGCTATTACGCCGGGGAAGTTCATCACCTCCCCCAGTCCGATGACATTCTCCCAGGAGAGGATAGCCCTGATGTCTTTAGCTGTCAGGCGGGCGCCCGAGGTCTCAAGATGGGTGGCAGGAACGCAGGATGGGACCATGAGATAAAGGTCGAGGGGCAGGTGTTGAGCACAGCTCATCATGTACTTTATGCCCCTGATTCCGCAGACATTGGCGATTTCATGAAAGTCGGTTATTACAGCCAGGGTTCCGCGGGGCACAACCGCCCTGGCGTACTGGGAAATATGTAGCATGGAACTCTCGGTGTGAATATGGCCGTTGATCAAACCTGGGGATAGATATTTTCCCTTGAGGTCGATAACCTGCTGGCCCTGCTGGTAGTCTCCCACCCCGGCGATCCTTTGGTCACAGATGGCTACATTTCCTTCCTCTATCTCGCCATTGAAGGTATTCACTATCCTGGCATTGGTCAGGAGTAGGTCAGCCGGGCTTTCCCCCCTGGCCACCGAGATCAATCTTTCAATGCCCATTTTCAGTCCTCGATGAAGTACAGCTGGGGCAGATGGCGAAACTTCTCATCATAGTCGAGGCCGTAGCCTACCACAAACTTGTCGGGGATGGTGAAACCCAGGTAATCAATGGGGACGGACACCTTCCTTGACGCCGGCTTATCGAAGAGGGCACATAGCTTTAGCGAGGCAGGCTTCCTGCGCCGCAGATAATCGAGGAAATAGCCAACCGTGATTCCGGCATCCACGATATCCTCGATAATCAGGATATCTCTACCCTTTAACTGGGCGCGCAGACCTTGCACCACCTTGATTTCACCTGAAGTTGTTCTGGCAGAGCCATAGCTGGAGAGCCTGACGAATTCTATCTCCACCGGGGTTTGGAGAAGGCGAACAAGATCGGCCATGAAGACGAAGGAGCCCTTGAGGATGCCCAAGAGTAGCGGATGTTTCCCCCTGTAATCGCGGTCAATTTCCTGAGCCAGCCTCTTGACTTCCCTTCTTATCTCCTCTTCGGTGAGCAGGACTTTGAGTTTGTCAAAGGCGGTCAAGGTGATTCCTCCTTTTTGGCGCTAATCTCGCTCGCTGAGGGGGAGGTCCATCATCTCGTAGGCGGGGCAGCACTCCTCGGCGCTTGCTGCGGGGAAGAGACAGTGATCGAGGTGCATCCCTGGGAACCAACCGTGCAGCTCGTTATCCTCCAGCTCGCACCAGCACTCGCAGTAGTCATCTGCTGGCGAATATTCACCCATCACATGATGCTTGCAGGTGTTACAGCGCCCGGGGCGAACAACTATGAGCAGGTTCTCTTCCATGCTATCCCCGTGGCATTTCCATGTTCTGCCAATTATATTTGAGACAGCTTGCTTTGTCCACCCCAGGTTCTTGTGTAGCGCGGGATGCTGGAGCCAGCTCAAAAGAGTCAAATCGCCTTGACACCCTTCGTGGATTCGGTTATTATCGGCACGCCGCCCAAATACGGTAGGTTTGCCATGTCCTATGAGACGATTATCTATGAGAAAAAGGGCCAAATTGGCTACATCACCCTCAATCGACCCCAGACAGAAAATGCTATAAATGCTCAGATGGCAAGCGAGCTGGCTGACGTCTGCCTCAGGGTCAACCAAGATGAAGAGATAAGCGTGGTGCTCCTGTTGGCTGCCGGGAATAATTTCTCCTCGGGTGGTGACCCCAGGGAATGGGAATTGGCAAGCGATGCCCCGCGGGCGATAGCCAGCCTGGGGTCGGTAGTGATTGCTGCTATCAATGGTGATACCCTAGGCCAGGGATTGGAGCTGGCTTTAAGCTGTGATATAAGGATCGCCTCTGAGGTGGCGAGGTTCTGTCTGTCCCAAACCAGCTACGGGCTGATCCCCGGAGGTGGAGGGACGCAGAGGCTGCCCCGCCTCGTGGGGAGGGGGAAAGCCCTGGAGATGATCCTCACTGCTGAACCTATCGATGCCGAGGAAGCCTATCGAATAGGGTTGGTGAACAAGGTTGTCCCCTCCAGTGAGCTGCTTCACGAGGTGGAGGAGATGGCAAGAAGGGTGCTCTCTGGGGGACCCATTGCCATCAGATATTGTAAAGAGGCGGTAAATAAGGGATTGGACCTCACCCTGGAGCAGGGGCTGAGGCTGGAGGCCGACCTCTACTTCCTCATTCAGACCACCGCTGACAGGATGGAGGGGATCAGGGCTTTCTTGGAGAAGAGGCCTCCCCGGTTCAAGGGGGAATAAGTCAAAAAGACAGGAGGTGATAAAGGTGCTGTTTTTGGAGACTCATACCTGGCCTATGGAGAAGTCAGTCGATGTTGGCCAGGCATTCGTGGAATCTTTGCAAACCCTACCGCCGTATATAAAGATGATAGGGCCATTCATCAGCTTCGGCGGCGACGGCGTAAAGGTATGCACCATCCATGATGTGGAGAAAGGGCATGAAGAGGAAGGATTGCTGGTTATCATGAAAATGCTGGTCGAGTTCTCCAACATCGGCGGACAGAAATTTACACTTGAGCCTGTGCTTACCGGGGCAGATGCATTACCGTTGGTAGGGCTGTCTTTATAAGTTTGCTCAAAACGGCAGTTTAAATCAGGGGGTCACTAGATGGTTTCCTGATGTCTTATTGACAGGGATTGTGATAGAATGCAACAACATGAACGCCTTTGATACCATAATCTATGAAAAGAAGGATGGCCTGGCCTACGTCACCCTCAACCGCCCTGAGTTCCTGAATTGCTACAACATCCAGATGAGGGATGAATTCTATCAGGTGCTCACCGCTGTCAGGGATGATCCTGATGTTATGGTGGTTATCCTTAAGGGTGCTGGGGAGAGGGCCTTTTCCGTTGGTGCAGACCTCACCGAGTTTGGCACTGCTCCATCACCGACCGTCGCCCGCCGGGTGAGGTGGGAGCGGGATGTCTGGGGCCTTTTTTCGAGCTTAAGGCAGCCGACAATTGCTGCCGTTCATGGCTATTGTCTTGGCTCCGGTGTGGAGATGGCCCTATTTTGCGATATAAGGATTGCGGCAGAGGACGCCATCTTTGGCTTGCCTGAGGTGAGTCTGGGCATGATCCCGGCAGCCGGAGCCACTCAGACTTTACCCCGAACCAGTGGCAGGGGGAAGGCTTTGGCGATGCTTCTCACCAGCGAGCGCATCGATGCCCAGGAGGCCTATCGCGTGGGGCTGGTGAACATGGTGGTTCCCCGAGAGGAGCTCTATCCTGCTGCTGAAGCGCTAGCGAGGAAGATCATGTCCCGCGCCCCTATTGCCGTGAGGTATGCCAAGGAGGCGATAAACAGGGGGCTTGACCTCAGCCTGGAGGAGGGGCTGGTTCTGGAAAGCAAGCTTGCCGCCCTGGTGGCAAGGACGAAGGACGCCTCGGAGGGGATAAAGGCCTTTGTCGATAAAAGAGCCCCTCGCTTTGAGAATAGGTGAGTTTCGCATCTCTAGATAGAGGTCTGGGTGGAGCTATGGGGAACAAACTCGAGGAGCTAATCGAGGAAGTAGCAGAACTGATTATCGAGGTCAAAACTGTGGTCATATTCACCGGCGCTGGTGTGAGCACCGAGTCCAGCCTCTCTGACTTCAGGAGCCCGGAGGGCGTCTGGACCAGGGCCAGCATGATGCGCATGATCGACCAGGTGCAGCCTAATCCTGTCCACTATGCCATCGCCGAGCTGGACAAGCTGGGGAAGCTGGACTGCGTCATCACTCAGAACGTGGATGGTCTGCATCAAAAGGCGGGCGTCCCCGAGGAGAAGGTCATTGAGCTTCATGGTAGCCTTAAGTGGATGAAATGCCTGGGCTGTGGCAGGCGCTATCCCACAACGGAGATTGCAAACAAGATAGAGCAAGGGGTGGGGGAGCCTGTTTGCGATGATTGTGGAAGCACGCTCAGGTCAACGACGATTTCCTTCGGTGAGCCAATGCCGGCGCAGGAGACCAAGGAGGCGGAGCGCCGCTCCCGAAGCTGCGACCTCATGATTGTGGTTGGCTCCTCCCTGGCAGTTTTCCCCGCCGCCTGGATGCCTGTTTATGCCAAGGAATCGGGGGCAAAGCTGGTGATTATAAATGTAGGGGCTACCCCCGTCGATCCCCATGCCGATGTCCGCATCGGCGAAAATGCAGGGGAGGTGATGTCTGAGGTATTGGAGCGGGTGAAAAGCAAGCTCGCAGCCTAGGAGCTTGATAGCCATAAGTGCCAAGTGCAAAGGAGGGAGAAATTATGAATACTACCGAATTGCTGATGATAACTTCTGCAATCTGCCCCGATAGGCCGGCGGTAATCTTCGAGGGGAAGAAATATAGCTTCAACGAGCTCACTCAGAAGGCGAACAGACTCGCCAACGCGCTACTGGGTCTGGGAATAGAAAAGGGGGAAAGGGTTGCCATTTTGCAGGTCAATTGCAACCAGTATGTGGAGGCTTATTATGCGGTGGCCAAGATTGGGGCTATCTTCGTCCCCCTGAACTTCAGAGCGAAGCAGGATGAGCTGGTTCACATGCTCAACCACTCGGAGTCAAGCACTCTCTTTGTCGGCCAGCGCTATCTGGAGATGGTGAACGATATGCGCTCCGAGCTACCGCTGATAAAGCACTATATCTCCATAGACAGCAAGCAGGAGGGCATGCTCTACTACGAAGACCTGATGGCTTCGGCCTCTGATGAGGAGGTATTCACCGACATTGGCGATGATGACATTACCATGCTGATGTACACTGCGGGCACCACCGGCTTGCCCAAAGGGGTGCCCCTGACCCACAATAGCTTTACTCTCTATGTTCTGGAAAATGTGGCCCCTGCCGACCTGGAGATAGAGGAGACCAACCTGCTCACCATGCCACTTTATCATGTGGCTGGGGTTCAGGCGATGCTGGCTGCCACTTATGGAGGCCGGTCCCTGGCGATGATGAGGCAGTTCGAGGTTAATGAGTGGCTGGAAATGGTGCAGCAGGAGAAGGCCAACCGGGCGATGCTGGTCCCTACTATGCTGAAGCGGGTTATCGATCACCCCGATTTTAATAAGTATGACCTCTCCAGCCTGAAGGTGATAACCTATGGTGCTGCTCCCATGCCCTTTGAGGTGATTAAGAAGGCCATCGAGCTCTTCCCCGGGGTCAACTTCATAAACGCCTTTGGCCAGACGGAAACTGCCTCCACCATCACCACCCTCAGCCCCGACGACCATATTATCGAGGGAACGGAGGAGGAAAAGGAAAAGAAGCTGAGAAGGCTCACCTCATCCATCGGCAGGCCGATGCCTGATATAGAGATGAAGATTATCGATGAACAGGGCAATGACCTTCCCCCAGGCGGGGTGGGTGAGATCGTGGCCTTTGGTCCCAGGGTGATGAGCGGCTACTGGAAGGATGCTGAGAAAACGGCAAAAGCCTTGACCAAGGATGGCTGGCTCCGTACCGGCGATATGGGCTACATGGATGAGGAGGGCTATTTCTATCTTGCTGCCCGTGCCGATGACATGATCATCAGGGGAGGGGAGAACATCTCCCCGGAGGAGGTCGAGAACGCACTTTATACTCATCCCGCCGTTGAAGAGGCGGCGGTAATTGGCGTCCCCGATCCAGAGTGGGGGCAGCAGCCCATGGCGATAGTGGTGCTCAAGACGGGCAAGACAGCCACCGCTGACGAGTTGATAGAATACTGCCGTGAAAGAATGTCAAGCTTCAAGAGGCCGCGCTCGGTGGTCTTTGTCGATGAGCTTCCTCGCACCAGCACGGGCAAGGTGCTGAAGAGGGTCCTCCGCGAGGAATATGGAGGGCCTTAGGCAAAGCTACTTCTGAATTGCGCTCTCCACTAGCTCAGCGATGTCCATGGCCTGAAGCGATTCTGTTGCCTCCTTGGCCTTTATTGCATCCTCGAACATCTGGAGACAATATGGGCAGGCGGTAGCCAGGATACCGGCCTTGGTTTCGAGTGCTTGTTCGGCGCGCATCTCGCTGATCCTGACGTCCCTTTCCTCTATCCAGAAGTGTCCCCCGCCACCACCGCAGCAAAAGCTGCGCCTGCGGTTGCGCTCCATTTCCACTATCCGAGCCTGGGGTATGCCCTTCACGACCTCACGCGGGCTATCGTAGATGTCGTTGTGCCGCCCCAGGTAACAGGCATCGTGATAGGTGATGGTCTGCTCAAGCCCGTTGGTCAATTTCAGCCTGCCCTCTCTTATGAGATCAGCGATGAACTGGGAGTGGTGGACGACCTCGAACTCACCGCCAAACTGGGGATATTCATTCTTGAAGGTGTTATAGCAGTGGGGGCAGGAGACAAGGATCTTCTTGATGCCATGTTTATTGAAGGCCTCGATGTTCTTCGTCACCTGCATCTGGAACAGGTATTCGTTGCCCATACGCCGCGCCGGCTCGCCGCAGCAGGTCTCATCCTCAGACATCACCCCCACCTTGACCCCCGCTGCCTTGAGCACATTGGCCAGGGCAACAGCAATCTTTATGCTCCTGTCCTCCAGGGAGGAGGCACATCCGACCCAGTATACTATCTCTACATCTTTATCCTCTGAGATCGAGGGCAGGCCAAGAGGGACACACCAGTCCCCCCTGGAGTAGGTGGTTCCACGGCAGGTATGGCCTCTATCCTCGATGCATCTCAAGACCATCTCTGAAGTTTCGGGGATTTCAGCCTGCTCCAGCACCAGATTGCGGCGCATATCTATAATCTTATCGATGTGCTCGATAAAGACGGGGCATGCCTCCATGCAGGCACGGCATGTGGTGCAGTCCCAGATGACTTCGGTGGTTATCACATCGCCAATCATGGAGGGGCTGTTTTCGCCTGGATTGTCGGGGTTGCCTCCATTGCCACCGCCAGCCTTGGCTGCCAGCAGGCTGGGAGCCATCTCAAGCCAGTGCTGCTTTAGGTCCTGGATCATCTTCTTCGGGCTGAGGGCTTTCCCGCTGAGGTAAGCGGGGCAGACATCCTGGCAGCGGCCGCAGCGGGTGCAGGAATCGAGATCGAGGAGGTGCTTCCAGGTGAAATCATCGATCTTTGCTACGCCATAGACCTCGGCTGTCTCCAGGTCGATGGGTGCCAGCGCCCCCTTGGGGCGCAGCGACCTGAAGAGCACATTAAAGGGTGAAACAACGATGTGCGCCAGCGAGGAGAAGGTGAGGGCGACATAGACTATAACCCCTAAAGTGAGCCCCACATGAAACCACCACAGGCTTTTGTGTAACGTTTCCAGTGTCCCTATTGACAGGCCGCCAAATATCTGGGCTACTACCCATCCCCCGGGCGACCATGCCCCCCAATCGGGATCGAGGGCGGCGATGCGAAGCCCCTCGATGAGAAAGCCGGTGAGAACAATAACGAAGATGAGGGATAGGGCAATGGCATCCTCAGGTTGATTATCCAGTCTCTCCGGCCTCTGGATATATCTCCTGTAGACGGCAATGCCCAGCCCAACGAGCACCACCAATCCCAAAACGTCCACGACAAGGGAAGCGCCGAGATAGGGCTTACCTTCTAGTCCCCCGGTGAAATAGTGGGTGACGAAGTCGGTGGCTGCTGCGAGGAGTAAGACGATAGCGCCCCAGAAGATGAGGAAGTGCATTAGCCCGGGGTAGGGCTCCCTGAGGAAACGCCTGTGGATAAGGCCATCAACGATGCCGGTGACGATAAAGGCTCGTAGGCTTTTGCCAAGGTCGCTGAGGCGGTTATCGGGGCGACCCAGGCGCCACAGGCGGTAGCGCCGGTAGACGGCGTAGGCTAGGATTGCTGCCAGGGGGATCAAGAGGTAATAAAGAATGTGTCCAGAACTGCCGATATTCCAAAATATCTCCCTACTTTCTTCCATCGTTTCTCCTGTTTGGCAAAAAGCTGTCCCTCACCCCGCCCTAGATAGTGTATCATATCACAAGCGGCCTGCCAAGAAGAAAGCTGCGTGCTTGTCGATGAGGCGGGCTTGGTCTATAATTTTTGGCAGCATCTTGGTAAGGAGTGGAAAATGGCACAAAGGGGAACCGACCCTTTAACCAGGAGGGCTAAGGCAGATATTTTGATAGAAACAACCGCCTCCCAGCTCAGGGACATGCTTCACCAGGCGGTGGGGGAACTGGACCCCTTCCCCTTTTTCATGGGCAGTTTACTTTTCCAGGGCTTCGAAGCGGAGCCGGGAGAGCCGGCGAAAGCGGAACGGGGCTGCATTATCGTTTGCCCTGATGGGGAGCTTTATGAATACACCTACTCGATGATGGTCGGCCCTCTCTATCCTGAACCCTTCCGCAAGGAGGAGGCAAAAAAGCTGGACCTGCCTCCCCAGGACTATATCCCCTACGCCTATAACGCTCTTTGCCAGATTACCAGGCTGCTCCTTGAGCGGGAACAGCCATCTTAGCGCTATTCGAAGACAATGGTTCCGCTCCTGCCGCCGCTCTTGCGCACCAGTCGGATCCCGTCAATGGTTATGCCTCGCTCCACCGCCTTGCACATATCGTAGATAGTGAGAGCAGCGACCGCCACGGCAGTAAGGGCTTCCATTTCCACCCCTGTTTTCCCCGTGCTCTTCACCCCGGCTGTTATTTCAACGCCTTCACTGTGGAATCTGAATTCCACTTTGATTTCATCGATGGGTAGTGGGTGGCACAGGGGGATGACTTGTGAGGTCTGCTTTGCCGCCATGATTCCAGCCACCTGAGCCACGGCCAGAACATCCCCTTTTGCTATCTTCCCCTGCTTTAGCCGGGAAAGAGTGGCGGGCTTCATCCTTACCATGCCCCTGGCTACTGCCTGGCGCTCTGTGACCGGCTTGTGCGCGATGTCCACCATCCTGGTCGGTTCCCGTGCCTCTTCCATCTTCTTCTTTTAGCCTCCCATCTGGCGCATTGGTCGCCCCTTAGGCAGCACCCCCTCAGCCAGGTGATGGCGCTCCGGTTTAGCGGCCACCGCCTGCTTTATTAGTTGGCTCACCTCTTCTGGCGACGCCCCCTGGCGCAAGGATTCCCTCAAGTCCACTTCCTCATCGCTGAGGAGGCAGGGGCGCAACCGACCATCAGCGGTTAATCGCATGCGGTTGCAATTAAAACAGAAGTGTTCACTGAGTGGGCTGATGAAGCCTATGGTTCCTGATGCTTGCGGGAAACGGAAATATTTGGCTGGACCGTTACCTGGGCCAAAGGAGCAGGGCTCCACAGGGCCTAAAGAGAGGAGTGTTTGCTCGATTTCAGCTACGGGGACAAAGTGGAGGCTGGATGCCTGGCCAAATGGCATAAGCTCAATGAACCTTACATGCCAGCCCTGGTCCCTGCTGAGGCGGGCGAAATCGAGGACCTCATCATCATTTAGCCCCCGCATAACCACCATGTTAATCTTGACTGGTTCCAGCCCCGCCTTATGTGCTGCTTCGATGCCGGCGAGGACATGGCTCAGCTTGTCACTTCCCGTGATCTCCTTGAATCTCTCCCTTTTCAGGGTGTCGAGGCTGACATTGACCCGCTTCAGTCCCGCCTGCTTAAGCGGAGCGGCGTATTGCTTGAGGTGCACCCCGTTGGTAGTTAGGGAAAGCTCATCGATGCCTTCTATCTGGGACAACATATGTACCAGGTGGGGCAGCTGCGCCCGCACCAGGGGCTCGCCTCCGGTGAGCCTCAATTTGTTTATCCCCAACGTCGCCGCTGCCTGGGCTACAGTTTGAATCTCCTCATAGCTGAGTATCTCACTGCGAGGCGATAGGGCAATGCCATGCCGCGGCATGCAGTAAATGCAGCGCAGATTGCAGCGGTCGGTGACCGAGACCCTGAGATAATTTATCGGGCGCTGGAAGGAGTCGGAAAGCCCAGTCATTTTTTTCGTCCTGATTGCAGTTTTAGTAGCGTCTGCTGTGCCTGCTTTGCTGCCCGGCCTCGGTGGCTGACCTCATTCTTCTCCTCTATGGATAGCTCAGCCATGGTCTTTCCCAGGTGGGGAAGATAGAAGATCGGGTCATAGCCGAAGCCATTTTCGCCCTTTGGGTTGAGGGCGATCATCCCCTGGCATTCTCCCTGGCACAGCTCCACCTGTCCTTCAGGCCAGGCGATGGCGATGACACACCTGAAGCGAGCCTTTCTTTTTTCCCAGGGAATGCCCTCCAGTCTCGCCAGTAGCCACTCGACCCTCTCCGCATCTGAGGCGTCTGCTCCTGCGTAGCGTGCAGATAAGACACCGGGCTCCCCGCCCAGGGCATCGACCTCGAGCCCCGAATCGTCAGCCAGGGCAAGCAAGTTGCTCATGGAGGCGTAGGCCACGGCCTTGATGGCGGCATTCTGCTCCAGGGTGTCCCCGGTTTCGCTAACCACAGTATCGATGCCCTCCCCGGCGAGATTTGTCAGTTCGAAGGGCAGATCGCCAAGCAGCAGCAGGTACTCCTGCGCCTTAGCCACGTTTTTTGTTGCCAGCAGGAGCTTGGACATGCTCATTCCTCAAGGTCTACAAACCTCATCTCCAGCTTCTTGGCCACCTGGGGCATGGTGGTGTATTCCATCTGTTCCAGTGGTAGCCGGTGGGGCTCAAAGGGTCCATGGCGACGCATATAGTCGGCGATCTCGTTTGCCTGGCGCCTGGCAATATCGAAGCTGGGGTCATCGAACATGTCCCTTGGTCCTACCAGCTTGCCGCCCGAAAGCTGGAAGCCAGCAGCAATCACCCGCGGTGGACCATCAAAGCGGGTGGGGTTAGAATCCTCGACGGCCACTGGCATCAACGGGCCATGATGGGAGCCGCGCATCCAACCTTCCACTAGCTGGGGGTGGGTGAAGGGCTCCAGCACCTCCCCCACTGCGGGAAACTCCCCCTGAGAGCGAACGATGCACACCGGGTCATCCTTGCCCACGTATCTCCCCGCCATGAGGGACAGGCGCTGGGTGGAGGAGACGGCGGCGATATTGTTGGAGCCCCGGTGATAGACGGCCTTCACCGCATAACGGGATGGAGCCCCCATGAACAGAAGCATGTCATAGATCTCCTCGGGGGCTTCGAGGGTGATCTTCTTATGCTCCTTGACATCGTGAATCTCGAAGCGGAAGCCCTGGTGCATGTTCTCAGCGATGACTAGCCCGATGGTATTGAAGGGGTCGGCAAAGATTTTGTACAGGGGGAGATTCCAAGCCCCGGCCGATGTCTTATCGGCCATGAAGATGATTACCGGCTCTGACCCCCTCTCCTCAAACTCCATTTCGGCCACCCCGGGCCCCATCCCCTTGACATTGCCGGAGAAGGCTTCAGCGAGCAGGTCCTGCCCTGCCCCATGAAGCTTAAGCTCCTTGGCCACCTTGGTGCATTCGAGGAAGGTGTCCCAAGCCATCTTGTGAATGGCCTCGTCCTCCTCCCCGTGCTGGTGGGTCATGATCAGTTGCAGATCGTCCCCGCACCGGGTTATGTGGAAATCCACCAGAAGTTTGCCCTTCTCCTTTTTCAGAAGCTCGTTGGCCTTTTCCAGAACCAGGGGGTGGGAGCTGGAGTGCCCCACATAGCCTCCAATGTCAGCTTTGATCACGCTAAGAGTAATCATCATCTTCCTCCTTTCCAAATTGGTCTATTTGTCGGTACGTAGCGCCTCATAATATGGGGTATGAGGTTCTCCGGGAGGCGCAGCTTCAGTAGTCGATTCCTCTCCTTGCCTTTATCCCCTTGCGGAAGGGATGCTTGACCTCCACCATATCGGTAACTAGGTCAGCCCTCTCAATAAGCCTCTGGTCAGCATGACGACCGGTGAGGATAAGCTCCACATTTTGCGGCTTGTCCTCGATGAGCTGAAGCACCTCCTCTATGCCTATAAGCTTCCAGGCAACAGCGATGTTTATCTCGTCCAGCACCACGAGGTCGTAGTCACCGCCGGCCAGTGCCTGGCGCGCTGCCTCAAGCCCCTCCTTTGCCTGCTGCCTCTCCTCCTCCTTCACATTATTTGGGTCAACAAAGTCTTCATGCCCGAAGCTCTGGCAGGTGACATTGGGCAGCAGCGGGAACACCTTTCGCTCCCCATAAGGGTATTCCCCTTTCATGAAGTAGATGATATGGGAGCGAAGCCCTTGCCCTGCGGCACGAAGCACCACTCCTAAGGCAGCAGAGGTCTTGCCTTTGCCACTGCCAGTGAAGACCTCTACCAGTCCTTTTTCCAGGGGTTCATTCTTCATCGCGGTGTTGAAAACGCCTGGCCGTCACAGACCCTTCCCAACTCAGGTGGCGGCGGTCAAAGTCTAGCAAGAGACCCCCTCGTTGTCAAGGATGCTTCAATCTCGGATGTTGACAGAAGGGAATAATAGGTCATTATATTGATGTTCCTTTGGGCGATTTGCGTGCTGCGTGTTATAATGCGCTTATAACAGGGGAAATGTTGATGGAGATCATTCCCGCCATAGACCTGAGACGGGGGAGGTGCGTTCGCCTCTATCAGGGCGACTTTAGCAAGGAGACGCTCTTCTCCTCAGATCCCGTTGCCGTTGCCGTCCAATGGCAATCGCTGGGGGCACCTCGGCTTCACATCGTTGACCTCGATGGCGCCTCACAAGGGGAGCTACGCCATGCTTCCCTTGTTGATGAGATGGCGCGCTCGGTTCAGATTCCCCTTCAGCTGGGCGGCGGCCTGCGCCGGCTGGACGTGATAGAGCAGGTGCTGGGGTTTGGCGTGGAGCGTGCCATTCTGGGCACGGCGGCAATAGAGGATCAGGCTCTGGTTAAGAAGGCATGCCAGAAGTTTGGCGACAGGGTGATTGTCAGCATAGACGCTATCGTCGGCATCGATGCTGGAGAGAGTTTCACTGCCACTGATGGCTGGAAGAAGAAGACAAAAATCGCCGCCGGCGAACTGGTGGAGAAAATGGCATCTCTCGGGGTTAGGCGCTTTATCTATACCGACATCACCCGCGATGGTACCCTCACCGAACCTAATTTCCGTGCTATAGCCGATTTGATCGACAAGACGAATTTGCCTGTCATTGCCTCCGGGGGCATTGCAAAGCTTGAACACCTTGAAAGGCTGGCTGCGCTTGGCGTGGAGGGGGCGATTATTGGCCGTGCGCTCTACACCGGGGACATCGACCTCGGCGAGGCGCTGGCGGTCGTTGGTTAACTAGGAGGGTTGGTGAATCATGCTCAAGTTCGATGAAAAGGGGCTAATCCCAGTCATTATCCAGGATGCGATCAATGGCGAGGTGCTGATGCTGGGTTATATGAACCAGGAGTCGCTGAAGAGGACGCTTGACAGCGGTCAGGTCTGGTTCTATAGCCGCAGCCGACAGGAGTTGTGGCACAAAGGGGAGACATCGGGGAGCTTCCTCAATGTCCGTTCCCTGTTCAGGGACTGCGATGACGATGCTCTTCTGGTTCAGGTGGAGGCTGCCGGTCCGGTATGCCATACCGGAAACAGGAGCTGCTTCTTTCGTGAGTTAAAGGAAGTGTAAATGAAAAAGGCGGAGCCCTTGACTCCGCCCCTCTTACTACGATGCTGCTTACTGCAGCTTGTATCGCCGCTTAAAGCGCTCCACTCTTCCTGTGGCATCCATGATGCGCCGCTCCCCGGTAAAGAAGGGATGGCACTTACTGCAAGCCTCCACTTTAAGCACCTCCTTCGTGGAGCCGGTGGTGAAGGTGTTGCCACAGGAGCAGATGACCTTGGCCTCCATATACTTGGGATGAATCTTATCCTTCATCTTACGAGCTGTAGATGCTGACCTTTCTTCTCATTTTGGTTGCCGGCTCGAACTTGACAACGCCATCGATGAGGGCGAACAGGGTGTGATCCCGTCCCAGGCCGACATTGTTCCCGGGTTGAATCCGAGTGCCTCGCTGGCGAACGATTATTGAACCCGCGCGCACATACTGACCGGCATAGCGCTTCACTCCGAGCCGCTGCGCTTGGCTGTCTCGCCCCAACTTTGTGCTGCCACCACCCTTTTTATGCGCCATTTTTTCGCCCTCTTCCTTACTTTTCGATAGAAAAACGCTTATCGCCAGGATTTAAACCGGTTCCTCGGCTCATGTTAGCATACTATCTCTTTAATCGCAAGTCTGGTGTAGATTTGCCGATGCCCGATCTTCCTCCGATAGTGCACCTTGGGTTTGTATTTGAAGACGATGATCTTCTCTCCCTTGCCCTCACCCAGGACGTCGGCGATAACCTTGGCCCCCTCCACTGTAGGTCGGCCTACACTCACCTTCTTCCCATCGGCAACGAGCAATACCCTGTCCATCTCGATGGTGCTCCCTTCCTCTGCTGGAAGGCGTTCCACATCGATGGTATCTCCCGCGGAGACCTTATATTGCTTTCCCCCAGTCTCAACGATGGCGTAAGTCTTGCTTTTCCTTTTTGTAGTCGTCTTACGTGCCAAAATCAAGCCCCTTTCTTGAGGCGGTCAACAGAAGTTGAAATTCCCCTAAGGCGCCAACCCCCCTATATCCTGAAAAACCGGCCCTAAATCCTGGGCCCAGGCCTGAATCTCTGCCTTTGTCGCCTCAAAGGACACTGTTATCCACGAGCCGCTTTGATCCACATTCAGTCTATCCACTATTTCCATAACGTCGTCGGGAAGG
Source organism: Chloroflexota bacterium (assembly GCA_030626475.1). Taxonomy (GTDB): domain Bacteria; phylum Chloroflexota; class Dehalococcoidia; order E44-bin15; family E44-bin15; genus JADFVG01. The sequence goes on from DAOUOW010000015.1 coordinate 16,093, forward strand.
TCGGGCAAAAAGGCGAGTATGCCTGTTAGAGCGTCGAACGCACCTTTAGCATCCTCTGCGCTAGCGCTGTCGGTGAAGAGCAGCTTCAGTTGCAAGGATAGGTTCACTCCTACTTTATTGAAGCTGATTCCAATTGCCTCAATATTTTGGAAGGACGCAAAGCTTATGGGAAGCTCCTCAGGAATCTCTCCCGTCACCTCTGCTGGCAATGCCGTTGCCACTTTGACCCAGGCATCGCCCAGGGCGCTATAGGTGTCGTAGATTGGTTCATCCAGGGAGGGTGCTCCCTTTTCGACATCGATGGCATCTTTCACCGCCACCCTGCTGCCGCCAAGGACGGTGTTGCCGTTGAGGAAGCATAGGGCCGCCTCATTGTTATCAAGGCTGTATATTTGGTAACCTCTGTAGTCGCTGGAGGGCAGCTCTTCACCGGCGGCGCTCTCGATGCTTTCGATGAGGGCTTCCTGGTCAAAGTCGCCCTTCACGATAATCCCGAAATAGTTCTCGGATTCAATTTCGCCAAATATCAGCACCTCAGAGAAATCCCTGAGATCGATGCCCGTTTCCCCTTTCACCTGATCCAGTAGCTCGTCGACGGTTTTTGGCTCCTCCAGATTGGCTGCGATCTCATTAATTATATCCATGACATCGTCATCGGCGAAGATTCTGTTCAGGTTTACGCTGGCGGCAAAATCTGCCGTTTGCGGCACCAGGTCTATGGCTGCAGTCCCCTTCGCCTCTCCGCACCCGATAACCCCACCCAGGCCAGCCACTAGGGCAATGGCCAAGAATAGAAGAACAACTTTCCTCCCCATATCTCCTCCTTACGAAACCGTAGCATATCTCAGTAAGGATGTCAAAGGGGAGAGGCTCTATTTTGCAGGTACATTGGTACCAGGTTGCTCCTTAGGGGCGCTTAAAGCTATAATATAAAGCGCTATGATGCGACTCGATGATATTCTTCCTCTGGTAACCAGGCCCGCACGCTACACCGGGGGCGAGTGGAACAGCATTGTGAAAGACTGGGACGCCGTCGATGTCAGGATGGCTCTCGTTTACCCCGATCTCTACGAAATCGGCATGTCCAATTTGGGGCTATCCATCCTCTATGACCTGGTGAACCGCGAGCCAAAGGCTCTCGTCGAGCGAGCCTACGCCCCCTGGGTTGACATGGAGGCTGAGATGAGGAAGGCATCTCTGCCCCTCTTCAGCCTGGAATCGAGACGCCCGCTGCGCGAGTTTGACATAATTGGCTTCTCTCTGGGCTATGAGCTCACCTATACCAATGTGCTCAATATGCTTGACCTCGCTCAGATACCAGTGTTTGCTGCTGAGCGGGATGACTCATATCCCCTGGTCATTGCCGGGGGCGGTTGTGCCCTCAATCCCGAACCCATGGCCGAATTTATTGACCTCTTCATCCTCGGCGAAGGTGAAGAGGTGCTCCTAGAGTTTTTGGAGACCTTTCGCCGCTGGAAGCGGGAGGGCTCGGGACGTAAGGAGGAGCTGCTGCGGGAAGCGGCAAATATCTCTGGCATCTATGTTCCCAGCCTGTACCACGTTGACTATGGTGATGATGGCACCATACTCAGCATTGAGCCCACAGCCCCGGGAGTAAGCTCCAGCATCAGGCGCCGTGTGGTAGCCAACCTGCCCTCGCCACTGACCAGGCCAGTGGTTCCTTATTTGGAGACGGTGCACGATAGGGCAGCCATCGAGATCCAACGCGGCTGCACTAGGGGCTGTCGCTTCTGCCAGGCGGGGATCATCTACCGCCCACTCCGGGAGCGACTGCAGGAAGAGGTGTTGGAGGCGACGGATGAGCTGCTCAAGAATTGCGGCTATAATGAGCTTTCTCTCCTTTCTTTAAGCACCAGCGACTACTGCGGTATCGAGGGCTTGGTCAGCGCTCTGATGGCACGCTATCAGGATCATCACCTTAAACTATCGCTCCCCAGCCTCCGCATGGATAGCACCTCGGTAAGATTGATGGATTTGCTTGTTTCGGGAAAGAGGGGAGGATTGACCTTTGCTCCTGAAGCGGGGAGCGAGCGTTTGCGCCGCGTGATTAACAAGAGCGTTTCCGAGGAGGAGTTGCTGCAAGCTGTGAGCACCGCTGCCGGAGGGGGATGGACCGGGGTTAAGCTGTATTTCATGCTCGGCCTGCCTACGGAGACCTCCCACGATATAGAAGGCATTGTTGAGCTGGTGCACAGGCTTTGCCAAGCGGGGAGTAAAGCGAAGGGGAGACCTTTCCACATGAGGGTCAGCGCCTCTGCCTTTGTGCCTAAAGCGCATACTCCATTTCAATGGGTAGCCCAAAACGGTGAACAGGAACTCCGGGCCAAGATTGAGGTTCTGAGGCGAGGTTTGAAGAGGTCAGGGGCGCACCTTTCGTGGCAGGAGCCCCGCATGAGCCTGCTTGAGGGAGTAATGGCGCGGGGAGACCGCCGCCTGGCTGAGACCGTTTATCGCGCCTGGCAGACGGGCTGCACCTTCGACGCCTGGAGTGAGCGTTTCGATTATGAAAAATGGCTCCATGCCTTCGACGACTCGGGGCTAGAGCCCGCCTTCTACGCCAACCGTGAGCGTCCTGTGGATGAGGTCTTCCCCTGGGCTCACATCGATATTGGCATCAGCACTGACTTCCTCAGGAGAGAATATGAGCGCACCTATGAGGGCAAGGAGACAGAGGACTGCCGCTATGGCCAATGTTCGGCTTGCGGCCTGGAACATTGGCACCCCAGTTGTCAAAAGCGGTATCAGGCTGCTGCCAGCAACAGTGGCGCAAGCAGGCGCTCTTCTTAGCCCCTCGCAGTACGAGCTCATAGTTCACCCCGCCATACCGGCGACTATTGCCCAATCCTGCGTCAGGTGCCATAGACGAGGTTACCCAGTAAAACGCCCCCTGAGGTCTAACCTCTGCCGGTAGTGGTACTAACAGTCCATCAATGCGGTACAAAAGGTTCATTGACAGCAACGGCATACTCATATAGCCTTCAAATGCGTTAGTGAGGGCTGCCGTGGCAAGGAAATTGGCGCTCATCTTGCTCATACAATTAGCGGTATTCGCGGGCATCCTGTATTTCTTGATTCCTGAGGACTGCCAGTGTGAGGTTACCCATGAAGTACTGATAGCCACTGTCACCAATGACAGGATTCTATCGCCACCGACTAATGGGGAATGGCAAAGCAGTGGTTATGTAGCTGAGCGTTTAATAGCAGAATTCCCTGAAGTTGGGGATAGACTTTATCTCAGTGACAGCAGGTATTTGCTCGTTCCGCCTAGTGAGGTGGAGAAGTTGCTATATTGGGATGCTACCGACCAATTTGTCTATGTCCCTGAGCTTTATGATTGCGATGACTTCCAGTTCCGCTTGTGGGGGCAGATAAATTCTCTGCCCGAATGGGCAGGACTAAGCATTGGGATAATCTGGTTCTCTGACCCCGCGCACGCAATGAATATCTTTGTCGATATCGATGGTAATGTGTGGCTCATAGAGCCGCAGAACGATGAGATGTTCCAGAAGCCCCCCAACTGCGAAGCCTATTTGATAATAATGTAAGTTGTGCTTCAAGAGCGTGTCGACTGCCCTTCGAGGCATGCGATGGAAACCACTTCATCCCCTTCGTCCAGCTTCATTAGGCTTGCCCCTCTTCTGATTCTCCCCTGGGCCGGAATATTCTCTACGTTCATGCGAATAACATGCCCGCGAGCGGAAACGATTAACAATTCCTCGGAAGGATCGACGACCCGTGCTGCGGTAACCCGTCCTGATTTGGAGGTGATGTGGATGCTCTTTACCCCTCTACCGCCACGAGATTGGGGGCGATATGCCTTGAGTGAGGTTCTCTTGCCAAAGCCGTTGGCGGTGACTACCAAGAGGTGGGCTTTGGGGGAGACAATGTCCATGGCTACGAGGCGGTCGTCAGGAGCGAGTCGGATACCACGCACGCCACCACTGGCTCGGGAGGCAGCTCTGAGTCTATCGCTGGAAAACCTAATGGCATATCCCTCTTCGCTCATTAAGACCAGCTCCTCCCCTTTAGCAGCTATCCTTGTCGCCACAAGCTCATCCCCTTTCTCGAGGTCCATGGCGATGAGGCCGCTGCTTCTCACCGTGGCAAACTTCTTGAGGGGGATCTTCTTGATCTCTCCGCAACGGGTAGCCAGCACTATGAAATCGCCCTCATCAAAGCTGGAGATGGCGACAATCTCAGTTATCTGCTCATTCTCATCTAAGGAGATCAGTTTGACCAGCGGCGTTCCCTTGGCTGTGCGCGAGGTATCTTGAGGTATGCGATAGCATTTTAGAGAGAACACCTTTCCCCGATTGGTGAAGAAAAGCAAGGTGTCAAGGGTATCGGTAACGAGGAGCAGGCGAACGCCCTCCGTCTCTTGGGTGGCTATCCCGGTCACGCCCCTTCCCCCTCTCTGCTGAAGCCTGTAGCTCTCGCTGGGCATTCGCTTAATGTATCCTCTGTTGGTCAGGGTGATCACTACTCGCTGATGAGCGATGAGATCTTCTTCCTTAAACTCTTCAGCCTCCTCGGGGACGATCTCTGTCCGCCTCGGGTCGCCATACTTAGCCTCTAGCTCAGTGACCTCCTCCGTGATGAGAAACAGGACCTTCCTTGGGTTAGCCAGGAGGTCTTCGAGGTAGCTGATGGCCTTGAGAACCTGGGTATACTCTTCGGTGATCTTTTTGCGTTCCAAAGCTGCCAAGCGGCGCAGCTGCATATCGAGGATAGCTTGTGCTTGGGGCTGGGTCAGATCGAAGTTTTTCATCAGATTTGTCCGTGCCGCCTCGGCGCTTTGGGAACGGCGAATGGTGGTGACAACCTCGTCTAGCTGATCGAGGGCAATCTTCAGCCCCTCGAGGATATGAGCCCTTGCTCTCGCCTGGTGAAGCTCAAATTGGGAGCGACGAACGATGACCTCATGGCGAAAGTCGATGTACTGCTGAAGGGCTGTCTTAAGGCTAATTACCCTGGGTTGCCCGTCAATGAGGGCCAGCATGTTGACGAAGAAGGCCGACTGCATCGCCGTATGCTTAAAAAGGTTGTTGAGCACCTGCTCTGGTTGGGCATCTCTTCGCAGCTCGATAACGATGCGCATCCCCTCTCTGTCCGATTCATCGCGCAATTCAGCGATGCCTTCAATCCTTCTTTCCTTGACCAGATTGGCGATCCGCTCCACCAGCGCTGCCTTGTTTACCTGGTAGGGGAGCTCGGTGACCACTATCTGGAGGCGTCCCTTGGCTACCTCCACGATATCAGCCCGAGCCCGGAGCAGGATCCTGCCTCTTCCCGTAGAGTAGGCATTATTGATTCCCTCCAGACCATAGATAATTCCTGCCGTGGGGAAATCTGGTCCAGAGATGAAATTGGTGAGCTCATCCACAGTGGCTTCTGGGTTATCAATGAGATGGGCGATGGCATGGCATACTTCACTCAGATTGTGAGGTGGAATGTTAGTCGCCATGCCGACAGCGATTCCTGAAGCGCCGTTGATGAGCAGGTTGGGGAGCCGGGCAGGAAGGACAGCGGGCTCCTTGAGCGAGCCGTCAAAGTTTGGCGTAAAGTCTACAGTCTCCTTATCGATGTCGACCAGCATTTCTTGAGCGATGGGAGAGAGGCGTGCCTCAGTATAGCGCATCGCCGCTGGGGGATCGTTATCCACGCTGCCAAAATTTCCCTGACCATCGATGGGAACATACCTCATGGAGAAGTCCTGGGCCATGCGCACCATGGCTTCGTAGACCGGGTCATCACCATGGGGGTGATATTTTCCCAGCACCTCGCCCACGATGCGGGCACTCTTCTTGTGAGGGGTGGTGTGACGTAGCCCCAACTCTTCCATGGCATAGAGGATCCTTCGTTGTACCGGCTTTAGCCCGTCGCGTACATCGGGCAAAGCGCGCGAGACGATGACGCTCATGGCATAGTCTAAATAGGAGCTCCGCATCTCCTCTTCGATGTCTAATGGTTTGACAGTGCCAATCTCTCTTTCCATCACGCCTCCCTATACTAACACCGGCCTATATAGCCACTGGGATAAAAGGGGATATTCTTAGCATAAGAATATCACGCTCTACTAGCTTAGTCAAAGGGAATTCTTGCGGTGGGCAGCGATGAAATTGGTTGGGGTGCGGAGGTTTCAAGCCTACTCTAAGATATCGGCGGTATCTATGCCCTCGTCACCATCCTCGGGTATCAGGGAGATACCTTCGGGTAATGGTTCCTCCTCCGCCTCCTCTTCCCATTCTGAGGCGTCCTCCATGTCCTCAAACGTATCCTCATCCTCCAGGTCATACTTTAGGATGCTATCTCTCACGTAGGGACGAAAATCCTCAGGCTCCTTGGCAGGGAAGGCTGGGCGTCCCGCCTGACCGGGATGCTGGAATATCTCCTTGATGATTATCTTAACCTCATGGTCTGCCAGACTCGTGATCGCCGCTGTATATCTGTTGCCCCCTGCTATTAGCTTGGCCAGGCGCATGCCGATCTTGGACTCAACCTTGCCCAAATAATCACCACGATCGTTCTCCACGATGACACTTTTCCCGCTCACCCTGAGGTGGACAGGGTCGCCTGCAGCCAGCTTAGCCAGCGCCTCCCTCGAGGCTGGTTGCTTGAGGCTGGCGATCCCAGTCTTACCCATTTCCTCTATGAAAAGATGGGGGGCAGCTTTGTGATGGTCCATTCCACGAGATGGTTTTACTTCCTTCAATAGAGATAGGCGGCGGAGGTTTTTTCTGGCAATGCTGTTCCTGGGGCTGATTTCAAGGGCCTTGCTATAAGCTGCCTTTGCTTCCTCATACTGGCCCAGCTCGGTCAAAGACTTACCCAATCTATTATAGGCGTTGACGTCTTTGGGAAAGACCTCGATTATCGCCTTATTGGCGGCAACAGCTTCCTGCCACCGACCTTGCATTGCCAAAGCGATGGCTTCCTTAGTTTGCTGCCGCCTTAGTCTCGCCTCTCCTGTCTGGTGATACATCACACCACCTCACACTCCGCCGACCTATTTTAAACATCTTTTCCAATATGTCAAGAGGGAAGATGGTCCTTTATTTGTGCCAGGACTCTCGGGTTGTGGATGAGTACTATGATGTGCCGCTTGTTCTGCGGATACGGAATTTTGCCAGACGACCAAAAGTGTATGCATATAGGTGGAGTAAGTGCCTGATGTAAGCGAGCAATTCTTGGCGGCTGAACTTGCTCTCACCATGTCTTCTATCGGTGAAGGTAAACGGTACTTCACTAAAGCTTTTCCAATTGGCTTTAACAAAGCATTCAAGGCCGATTTTGAAGCCTAGGGGTCTGAGGTTGACATTGTGGAGACATTCATGGCGGATGGCGAAGAAGCCAGACGTTACGTCTTTGACTGGCGTCAACGGGCGTGCCAGCATAATGGCAACACGGGAGACGATCCTGCGCTTGAGTGGCCAGCCTGATATACTGCCGCCTTTAACATAGCGAGATGCTACCACGAGGTCGTGTATTTCAAGTTGACTACGTAGTTTGGGCAGCATTTCAGGCGGATGGCTGAGGTCGGCATCCATAATGATGTAAGCATCTGCCGCCACTGAGTTCATGCCCTCGATCACAGCCGATGCTAGGCCGCTTTTCTGTGGTCGCGAGATAAGCTTTGCCGGGTAGGTTTTAGCGAGTTCTTGGACGACGTTTTGTGTCCCGTCGGGTGAGTTGTCATCGACGATGACAACAGTGTAGTTAGTCTTGAGCGCAGTATGGATTTGGGGGATAATAATGCGGCTGTTTTCAGCTTCGTTAAAGGTTGGTATGATTATTGCCAACTCCACCACTGCCCCCAGGCAAAAGCCTCTTTAGGCTTGTATTTAAGTAATTATATACCGCCATCGCTCTAAGGTCTACTGCAAAACGCCAATTTGGGCCAGTTTTGCTCGTGGGGCATTGGACGCCGGAGGGTTCAACCAAGTGAAACGCTTTATTGCATAGAAGGAAGGTGGTGGTATTATGCCTGTTTTGGTTCCCTTCTCAGGCTGCAACCGCTGAGATGGGGGCTCCGACCTCCAACTGATCTCGCTTGACGGCTAGGGAAGCTTGTGCTAATCTACTGTGTAGAAAGTTCACATAGACCTACGTGGAAGTATTATTTGTGCGGGCTTTCCAGATTGTTCCCTCAAAGAGGTACCTTCATGCCCGCTCTTTGACCCGCCCCGGTTTTGTCGGCAGACGCGTTAACGGTGTCTCAGCATAAGATAGACCAGTGAACTCTGCCATGATAGAGAACAGCAGCGAAGTCAAGCTCTTCGTAGCGAGAGCAGGGTGCCGGTTCGCGAAGATGAGGGACAGCCAGCTTAATAAGGAGGTGGTATAAGCGCCAAAACGTGTAGAAGGCTTTCATGTATAGTACTCCGCTTGAATTACAGAGACAGCAAAGGAGACATCTATGAGCGAAGAAAGGTATGACTTTGTCATCGTGGGTGGAGGTCCCAATGGCGTCACGGCAGCGGCCTATCTGGCCAAGAGTGGACAGAGCGTCTGCGTTCTTGAGGAGAGGCCAGAGCTTGGGGGAGGGTGTGAGAATGTGGAGGTGATACCTGGGGTACGTATTGACCCCCACATGACCTTCATGTATGCCGGAGCGGCCCCAGGCTTCGAGCAGCTTGAGCTGTGGAAATATGGCTTCCGCATGGCGTGGCACAGACCAGAACCGGATGACACACCACCGGCGCACCTGTTTACCACTGAGGGACCGTACGAAACATCCCTTAAGGACCTCGGGGGCATGCTGAAGCTACAGGGCGCAACCCCCGACAATCCGTTCTGGAAGGAGCTGATGCGCGCCATCTACTGGTGCCCGCCGCACCCTCCTGAAATGGAGGTCACGCCGGAAAATATCCCCTATATGCAGGTATATAAGCAGTACGCGCCGGAGATATGGAGTGAAGAGCTGCTCGAGATGAGCATGTTTGACCTCATGGATGAATATTGCGAGACTGAACCCTATAAGGTAGCCCAGGGTATCATAGCCTGGTACTCAGGGGCGAGCCCTGAGTGGCAGGGTGTGGGCGTACCTGCCCTCGCCGGGGGCGCGAACTTCACTGTAGTGACCGGCCTGAGCGTATCTCGCGGCGGCATGCATACCTATGGCCATGCCGTTATGCGCTGTGCCATGGCCCACGGGGCAGTGCTGCGCACCGGCTGTCCTGTGGATGAGATCATCATCCGAGAAGGGCGGGCGGTTGGCGTGCGTCTCAGGGACACCGCTGCCTTCCGTGAGAAGACGATCTGGGCGGACAAGGCAGTGATCAGCAATGCTGAGATTAAACACACATTTCTCGACCTCATCGGGCCGCGACACTTGGATGTCGGCTTCATGCAGCAGATCAAGGACATCAGCCTCAAGGGGTCCAATATCTACGTCTCCCACTTCCTGTTGAGTAAGCCGCCTCGCGTCCGCCCCAAGTTCAAATCCCCGGCCCAGGGGGATAGCCGCTTTTTCACTGGTGGATGTGGCCCGTGTGACTCGAGGGAGCTTTATTTCGAGCACATAATGGATATCAACGGGCGCAAGGGATTCCCCTCAATGCCGCCGGAGAAGGTGCCATGGATCGTGCCGCCGCATGAGGAGGATGACTCGCGAGTCAGGCGCCCCAATGCCTACCTGCTTTCTCCTCTCTACGTTATCGTTCCCCCGCCTGAGTACCACGTGGATGGCCCGGATGCGCTACACAAGCAGAAGGATAAGTGGGACACTTATATGCGCAACGCCCTGGGCGCAGTGGTGGAGAACCTCGAGGACGACCTCATTGGGCAATGGTCAAACCCCCCCTGGGAGTCTGAGCATCGCAACTGGGGGCTCCTCGGTGGCGGCTGGTACAGCACCCGCCACTGCAATGACCAGTGGTGGACCAACCGTCCTTTGCCCGAGCTTTCTCGATACCGTGTGCCGTTCATCGACGGGCTTTACCTTTGCCACCAGTCATCTGGCCATCCTGGAGGGCTATTCCTGATGGCCATCCCCTACAACCTGATGCACATCCTCATTGAGGACGGCCTGGTTGAGCCTGGCGATTGGTGGTACCCATCACCGTGGTACATACCTGAGAAAGGAAAGATATCAGCGATACCTCGTAAATAAAGAGAGGAACTACGCATACTGAAGAAGGAAGGAGAATGCGATGTCATCTATAATACCTGGGCCGACAAAGACACAACCGGGGCGAGGTCCATTTGATGAGTTTCCTGTGGAAAGTGAGTGGGATGTTGTTATTATAGGAGGTGGGCCCAACGGGCTGATGGCGGGGGCCTATCTGGCCAAGGCTGGGGTGAAGGTCGCCGTGCTCGAGCGTCGGCCGGAGGCCGGAGGTGGGCTGGCCTTGGAGGAGATCCTCTTCCCATGCTACTACACTCACCCGCATGCCATCTACCACCTGATGGTGGACTACATGCCGGTAATCAAGGACTTCAACCTCGACCGCCACGCCATTGTCTGGATCAAGCCCAACTACCAGACAGGCATGGTCTTCGAGGACGGTACGTCCCTGCTTTTGACGCGCATGGTGGCAGACACCTGGGATTCCATCAGCAAGTTTTCGTTCAAGGATGCTGTTACCTTTGGCAAGCTGATAGAGACCTGGAAGCGGATCGTAAGTGAGATAGTGGGGCCTGCCACCTATCTCCCGCCAGTA
>DAOUOW010000006.1 GCA_030626475.1 Chloroflexota bacterium
GGAGAGATAATGCCCCAAAATAGCATGGCAAGGAAGGAGCTGAAAAAGAAGCCGCCAACTGCCGTGGGGATGGCCAAATAACCCATTCTCTACCTCCTTTCTCTACAATAATGGCTAATCAAACATCGCGAGGTCAAAAATTAATTGCCTTTCTCCCACTCCCTTTTGAGGAATCGCTCCACATCGCCCAAGAGCTCCTCGGTGCTGAGCTCAAGCAGCTCTTGAATCCCCTCCTCAGCGCTCGCCTGTTCCAGTTGGTCAAAATAGTCGAGAAGCCTTTTCGCCTCCTCAGCATGTGACTCCCTGAGCGCCGCGATATTCCTCCCCATTTCCTCTTCCTCCCGCTTCGCCCACTCATCGAGCTCAGCGAGGTCGAGCTCAATACCCAACAACTTAATGAGAACTTCGAGAACGGCTTTAGAGGACTTGGGGTTTGGTATTGGAGTGGTATAGATTGGTATCTCGCCCAGGAGACAAATGCCCTCCATATTCCTTCTCTTGGCAACGCCCAGCAGTAGGCCGTTCAAGCCACTGATGGTGCCGGCAGCCATGGGTGTCACGTCCATCCCTTTAAGCTCTTCGGCTAGCCTGGGCTCGGTGGCCGCCCCCAGGATCTTCGGCCTGCTCGTGTGATAGATATGGCTGGGGGCTGCGGCGAAGGTGTACACCCCTTTAGTCTTGAACCTCTGAGCTACATCCAAGACAAGATTGGCCAATTGATATCCCCTCGCTACGGGCTGAGCCTCGCCGAGGAAGATTATGAGGTCTTTTTCCCCCCCACTTCTCCAAAAATAGAATTTGCTCTCAGGGAATTCTGGCTCTCCCACCACCTGATCGTGAACCGAAACTGCGCCCAGATCGAAGAAGTTGTACGGCTCGATGGTTGCCAGTTCTTCAGCGCCCAATTTATCCCTTAAATATCTGGCGGCTATTATGGCCACCCCCCCCATCCCAGGCCAGGCGGCAATCAGGGATGGATTTCTAAGCTCAGGCTCGCTATGAAATGTGATCCCTTCCATGATACGCCCCCGCTCCTATTGCTCCTCCTTAAAGAAGTCGCCGTAATCGATAGTGAAGTCCTCGAGGAAGGCCCAGGAGGCCTTCTTCACTATTTCGTCCATCTCCTCTTCAGCTTGCTCAATCAACGGGTCGAACTCATCAAGAGCAATCCCGATGCCCAGCATAGTGGTCAAAACCCGGAGCACAGCCCGACACGATTTGTGATAGGTTCCGGTAGCATAGTGCGGCGCTTCTGACAGCAGGTAGACGCCCTGAAATCCTCTCTCCCGAGCCAGGCTGAGAACAACGCCATTCATGCTGATAAGGTTTCTCTCCTGGATGGGGATTACCGGATATTGCTCCAGGTATGGCACGAGCTTGGCATCGTTTACCACCCCGAAGACCCTGGGCTCCGCAGTGTGAGAAACAAGCGAAGGAAAGGCCCAAATGGTATATATCCTGGGCACATGGAATCGCTGCCCAACCTCGAGCAGGAGACTAGCGTATTCATAGCGTCCCACTTGCGGTTCGTAATCGGCAATAAAAAGGATGAGGTCATCGCCATCGCCATTTTTCCAGTAATAGAACTTGCTCTGGGGGAATTCCAGTTCCTCGACCACCCCATTTCCCACTTCAATAGAGGGGTCAAAGAAATCATAGGGCTCGATGTGCCCAAACTCCTGGGCCCCTAGCTTGTCCCTCAAGTAGGCAACAGCCTCTGTCCCCACATCGCCAATAGAACCCCAGGCCAAAATCAGGCGGGGATTCTTCAACTGCGGCTCTCTATCAATCTTTAGCTGGGCTCTAGCTGGCAAGGCTTGTCCACCTCCTCATAAAGCTAGTTCTTGCTTATCCTGATCCGATAATTCGGCGGCAGGGCCTGGCCTTCCTTACCCACAGCCACGCTGACGGTGATAACCCTGAGAGGCGCCCTGCCCTTTGACCTTATGAAATGAACGCTCTTAGGCGGGATGTAAACAATATCGCCCGCCTTTACTTCCCGTGCTTCCCCGGAAAGGAACATCTCACCCTTGCCTTCAACGATATAATAAGCCTCCTCAATCCCATCATGAGCATGGGGCTTAAATCCCTCCCCCATGTCGAGCACGGTGTCCCAAATACCCAGCAAGCGAAGCGTGCCATCTTGAGGCCCTATGCCTTGTGCAATATCCCTGATAATCATGACCTCTCACCCCTCGTGCGCCCTTAAGTGTGATTCCCTATGCTCTATTGTAATTTATCATCCAACAAGAAATCAATCGCCCTGTTGTCAAAGGGATTCCAGGGCAAGCCTCACCTCAAGAGGCCGCTTAGGAGGCGTTAAGGCCCAATGAAGTCAATGCGGAGGACATGGAGCGACAACTGAGCATTGAAGGTTTGCCCACTGGCTTGAGAAATCAACGGGTTTCTGAGAGCTGTTGGGCAATTCGCTTGTTATTCTCGTCCAAGACGTCGAGCAATGCTTCAAGCGCAATACTAAGGTGGTGGCCGATAGTTTTCTCAACCCAATCGTACACATCAGGGGTATGAGGTGGCTCCTGAAGTTCTTTCTGGGTGATCTTCTCATCAAGGAGATTTAGAAGCTCATCATGAGTTAGTCCAATAGTTTCCATAGCGGCCACCCCCTAATAAGTGAATGACTCATTACGCAGATGAGAGTATAAAACTTTGAGGTGAAGAAGGCAAGATGGTCATCGAGCCTCACCTCAAGAGGCCGCTTAGGAGATGATAAGCTTATGCCTTCAGGTTGACAAGCACCTAAGTTTGGTGTAGCCTTCTCGCTCGGTAGCCGGGCAAAAACTCTGGTTCATTCACAAAGACCAACTGGAGTAGTTTTCAGTCGCTGCCGAAAGGGATGAATATTTACGCATCTCAGTCGAGGAGAGAACTATGAAGGAGTTCAAAGATAGAGTGGCGGTCATCACTGGCGCTGCCAGTGGCATAGGACGCGGTTTAGCCGAACGCTGTGCCCAAGAGGGCATGAAGGTTGTTCTAGCCGATATTGAGGAGAAAGCGCTAACCGAAACCGAAAAAGAGATGAAAGCGGCAGGAGCATCTGTGCTGGCTGTACTGACCGATGTCTCAAAAGCCAGCGATATCGAAGCGCTAGCCCGGAAGACACTCGATGCCTTTGGGGCGGTACACCTCCTGTGCAACAATGCCGGCGTCGGTCCGGGTGCCGCCTACATCTGGGAACGGACCGTAGCTGACTGGAAATGGGTCATGGGGGTAAATCTATGGGGCGTTATTCATGGCGTTCGGGTTTTTGTCCCCATCATGCTTGAGCAAGATACTGAGTGTCACATTGTCAACACAGCCTCTGTAGGGGGGTTGATATCTAGTCCACATCTGGGGGTGTACAAGGTGACCAAGCATGGCGTAGTAACCCTCTCCGAGACGCTATACCATGAACTGGCACAGAGCGGTGCCAAAATCAATGTCTCTGTTCTGTGTCCGGCGTATGTCAACACTCAAATTATGGACGCAGAGCGAAATCGTCCCGCCGAGCTACAGAATGACCCCGCTGTGGAGAAGAAGGTGAATCCCGAAGGCCAGGCCGTACACCAAGCTATGCGCGAAGCTGTGCAGGCAGCAATGTCTCCCCAGCAGGTAGCCGATCGTGTCTTCAACGCCATCAGGGAGGAAAAGTTCTATATCTTCACCGACCCTGAGTGGAAACCCGTGATGCAAATGCGGATGGAAGACATTCTCCAAGAGCGCAATCCAACAAATCCACTGCCATTTTAGGCCCTCAATGTTCCAGCCCACAGCTTGACAAGCAGCAGAGCTCAGCTAAACTGGCTCGAAGATACCACGCCTCTAACTTGACAAGCTTGTAATCTTTCTGTATAGTGTCCGCACACGAAGACCGATTACGACTCCAATAGTTCACACCTAATCATCGTGGAATGTTCCCTCTTAGAGGGACCCTCGTGCCGGGTGTTTGACCCGCCTCGAAAGACGTTCGTTGGCCCAAGTGCTGGCGACGAAAGGAGATGACGGATGAAAGCCAAGAAACTCATTGTATTGACTCTCTGCGCCATCCTGCTGGGGTCAACGTTCGCCTGTGGCAGTGGCGGCGGCGAGGGCGAAGAATACTTGCTCTACACTGACGAAGACAACAGATTCTCCATCTTGTATCCCGAGGACTGGGTCAAATACCCAGAGGAACTATTGGAGGAGTTCGTTCTCGTTTCTTTTTGGTCCACCTCACTTTGCGGAGAGGAAGGACCAAGCTTTCGGGTTAGGACAGACGAGGTGCCTCCCGCTACCAGTATTCAGACATTTTTTGAAGCAGTGAAGCGCGCGCTGGGGGATTGGCCGGAATACACACCGATATCTGAAGAGGAACTGAGCGTCGGCGGCAGACCGGCAATTAAACATGTGTACACCTACGTTGCACAAGCGGGAACCATAAGCGTAATGCTACTTATCTTAGTGGAAGGCACCACAGGCTGGAGTATATTCTGCTTCAGCCCATCCGCCTGCTGGAGCCAATACGAGTCCAGCTTCGACAAGATAGTGGACAGTTTCCAGCTTCTACAGCAAGTAACTCCCACACCGACCCCGATGTCATACTCGATCTACACAGACGAGGACAACGGCTTCTCCATCTCCTATCCAGAGGAGTGGGACATACTGCCAGAGGAACTGTGGGGCCCACTCCTCGTCCGTATTCAGGCTCCTTCATCTTGCGCAGGCGACATCCCATGCTTCAATGTGCTGAACGTGGCGCTACACTATCCTATGAGTGTTCAGACATTCAATGAAGCAAACACTCGACAGTTGTCGGCAAATGTACCGGGATACACACTTATATCTGAAGAGGAACTCACCGTGGGCGGCAGGCCGGCTATCAAGCATGTGTATACCGATTTCTTTGAAGAGGAAAGCGGCATTACAATGCAAGTTAGCCTGGTGGAGGGCACAAAGGCGTGGGTAATCAGCTGTTTCAGCGTGCCCGTCTGCTGGAGCCAATATGAATCCATCTTTGACACGATAGCCGCCAGCTTTCAACTCCTGGAGTAGCGCTGCGGCGAGAGGAAGTTTTGCTATCCCCTTTCGCTGGCGAGATGCTCCTTGAGCAGGATGAGAGCCGCCTCGGCGGCGCTTTTCTTGTTTTGAAGTCGATCCCCGCTGAAGACGTGCTCAGCAGCCCTGGTGCCAAGAGCAGATGAGATTCCAATATAGAACAGCCCCACCGGCTTTTCCGCAGTAGCGCCAGCGGGGCCGGCAATGCCGGTAGTCGATAATCCAATACTTGCGTTCATCAGCTTCCTGACGCCATCAGCCATCTCGTCAGCGGTCTGATAGCTAACGGCACCATGCCGTTCCAGGGTCTCCCCGCTCACCCCCAGAACCCCCACCTTAATCTCGTTATCGTAAGCCACCACAGAGCCTTTAAAGTAATCAGAGCTTCCGGGAACGTTGGTTATCAGATCAGATACCAGGCCTCCCGTGGCCGATTCAGCGACGGCAATGGTCAAACCGCGCTCCCGAAGCAGAACAGCGAGCTCCTGCGCTAAACCTGGTTCCATATTCCTCCTAGTCAAGCTCGGCCAGATCAAACTTCATTCCATCACGGGCAGCGATGACGCGAACGCCGGTCTCCTCCGAGAGCCTCTTTGCCACCTCCCAGGGCTTGGCCCGCCACATGGTCATGCCGAAATGGGTCAGGATCGCCACCTTAGGCTTGAGCTCCTTAATGATCTCGCCTGCCTCAGGCACCGAGAGGTGGTCGAAGGGATGACCTGACTCCAGCCTGACCACGCTCACAATAACAAGGTCGCCCTGATAGTGAGAACATAGCTCCGGGAAAAAGCGGGTGTCCACGATGCAGGAGATGGTATGCCTCGGGCTGGCGAAAATCACCCCATAGGTCTCCACGGCGTGGTGGTGCCTGATGGGGGTCTTAAGAGTGACCTCACCGATGTTGTAGCTCTTCCCCGCCTCTAGAATTTCGATATTGTCGAGGTAAGAGCGCAGGTAATGCAGGACGACGGGGTCGTCTTCCAGGGCATCGCG
Source organism: Chloroflexota bacterium (assembly GCA_030626475.1). Taxonomy (GTDB): domain Bacteria; phylum Chloroflexota; class Dehalococcoidia; order E44-bin15; family E44-bin15; genus JADFVG01. Next base: position 6,025 of record DAOUOW010000006.1, read on the forward strand.
GGGGGCAAAGAGCGTCCCCCTCCTCCGCAGCCCACCATCGGTCATGGCCTCGATCATGACGTTAGCATCCGCCGAGTGATCGAGATGGCGGTGAGAGAGGACGATGGCATCAAGCTTTGAAGCCCTGAGCTTCCTCTTAGTTGCCTGGACAAGAGTGCCGGGACCGGGATCAAGGAGTATCTGTGTCCCACCAAGCTCAAGCCATAGCCCCCCCGAGGCCAGGATCTGGCTCGCCACCATCAACCGCGCCCCAGCGGTGCCGAGAAAGGTGAGCATATCCGTTGCTGGACTCATCTCTCCCTCATCCACCTGTCCTAGAACGACTCCACAATCACATCCTCCACCGTATTCACCCTTTTCTCCAGGTCAATGATGGCTATCGTTCTTACGGCGACATAGGCGCAAGAGGTAAATATTGTCAGGCACCGACCTCCGAACATGCTCTGCGGAGTTGTGGGCTGATGCGACCTGATCAAAAGGTCTTTCCCAAACCTGGTCATCATCTCCTGGAAATAGTCCTCCCCGAATTGAGGTCTCCCGGTGAACAGGTCGTCGCCAAGAAAGCCCCCGCTCACCTGCTGCCAATCGCCCCATGCTATCTGGCGCCACGCTTCGCTGCCAGCCCTGATTTCATCTATGGCTTCTAGATTTGCCACCTCTGGCAGCGCTCCATGCAAAGCGATGACCCCATTTTCGGTGCTCACCGCCAACGGGAGCCTGGCCAGCACCGAGGCGTATCGCTGGCGCAACTCCTGATCCAGTCGCTCCCAGAAATCGGCGGGATAAAATGGGGTCACGGCGTAGGCTTCATGATTACCCATGAGCAGGAAAACGCTCTCGGGATAAGCCAATTTCAATGAAAGTAGGTAGTTGATATTCTCTAAAGATTGTGGCCCTCGATCGACATAATCGCCCAGGAATATCACCCTGTTCTCAGGCGTTAGATAGCTGGCGATAACCTTTTTACTGGCATCGAAATCGCCGTGGGTATCGCCAACAAAAATGGCGCGCCCAGAGCTCAGCCGAATCAAGTTGGGATCAAGCGCAAACCTCTTCTCCGCTTCCTCAAGCAGCCTTTCTATTTCATCCCTGGTTAATGCTGATACCCGGTCGGGGTCGTCAAGCATCCTTTCATATTGCTGGGACATTTCTATTCATCATCCCAAAGAGGATTTATCACCAGGCCGGTAGGCGTCTTGGGATAGAAATAGGTCGATTTCGGGGGCATCCTGAGCCCGGCATCAGCCACAGCCAGGACACTGGAGATCGGGGCCGGGGCGAGGAGAAAGGCTAGCTGATAGGCCCCTGAATCTACCCCCGAGATGGCTTCCACCCCGTCACGGGTATATTCCACGTAGCTCTCCTCCTTTTCAGCACTATCAATACCCAGCATCCAAGGTAAAATCATCCCATGGAGCAGGCTGACATCCAAATCCTTGACCGGACTGGGCCAGTCAAGCAGCACCGTATCACGCAAAGTTACCTCGTCCCGGGGCATAAGCAGGCACAGTTGTTGCCCACGCAAGCCATAGAGGCCAAGGATTGTCCCCCTTTCTCTTCTCCTCTCCAGAATATCGAGCCAGCTTGCCACAGTTTCGCCGGGGGTATTTAGGGGAGGAAGCAGCTCCCCAGAATAGAAATAGGTGCTCAGCCCCTCCTCTAGCCTGGCTGTCCATTCCCCATGGAGACCGCGCACCAAGCGGTGGGTGGGAAACATGACCAATTCGGGATCCTCGGCATCGGTGAGGGTCATCATCACGAAATTGAAACCCTCATCCCCTTTATAAGCAGAGTGAGCAGAGCGCTGTTCCTTCTGATATGCCAAAGCAGTCTCATAGCGATGGTGTCCATCAGCGATATAGACAGTCTTGTCAGCGAAGAACTGCGTTACCCGGGCAGTGGTTTTTTCATCGCTTACCACCCAGACATGATAAGCCACCCCGCTGTCATCGACGGCGCTCAAGGCAGGCCTATCAAGTGGCACCTCCCCAAGGAGCGCCCGAACCCCCCGCCCTTCAGAGCGAAACAGTCCCATTACCGGGCTGAAGTTGGCGCGGCAGGACTGGAGAAGGTGGAAGCGATCGATGGCAGGGCCTCTCATGGTCATCTCGTGAGGGCGAATTTGACCGTTATTCAATTCCTCGAGTCGGATGCAGGCGATGAGACTAAAGCGACTTCTGAGCCCATTTTGAAATGGAAAGCAGTGCTCCACAAGATAGAATGCCGGACGTTTCTCCCGGATTAAAATGGAATCTTGGAGCCAACTCTCCATAGTGGTGGCAGCCCGAGTGTATTGATTGTTCTCAGCAGAGTCAGTAGCTAGCTCTTGTCCGAACTCAAGCCTGATGACATTATACTGGCTCTTGCTGTAATACAGGCGCTGCTGCTCAAGGGAAATCACATCGTAAGGAGGAGTGATCACAGTGGAAAGATCGCCAATTCGCTCCAGATTATAACGAAGACCGCGAAAGGGTTGCACATCGGCCACGAAGTCGCCCTCCGTGAAATGAGGTAAGCAAAAGGAGTATAGCAAGACCACCAATAAAGGTCAATGAGCGGAAGCTCACAGGGTTGTGGTTCGGTGTCTTGACTTGGTCCACTATTGTTGGTATCCTTTGCCTCGCCGAGAGCAGCTTTTCAGGAGATAGCTATAATTTTGCCAACGAGAAAGGAGACCAAGAATGCAGACAAAAATGACCGAGTTATTGGGAATAGAGTATCCCATTATGCTAGCGGGAATGGCTTACGTGGCGGTACCCAAGCTGGTGGCTGCCGTTTCCAATGCCGGTGGATTGGGCATGTTGAATCCCGTTATCTATACTCCTGAGGGAGCGAGGGAAGCCATCAGAGAGGTTAGGTCGCTCACCGATAAGCCGTTCGCGGTAAATATTACGCTTCTTCTTCCCGGAGCTAGGGAGAATGCAGTGGTGGCCCTGGAGGAGAAGGTCCCGGTGATAAATTACTCTTTGGGCAGAGCCGACTGGATTATTAACGCAGCCCACGAGTACGGCGGTAAGGTTTTGGGTACCATAGTCATGCAGAGACATGCGCGCCGCTCAGAGCTAGACGGAGCTGACTTTCTCATCGTCACCGGACATGAGGCAGCAGCGCATGGAGGCGACATTAGTTCACTGGTATTATTACCCCTGGCCCGCACCTGGGTAAATATTCCCATCATAGCCGCCGGTGGTTTCTCCGATGGCAAGGGGCTGGCAGCAGCTCTGGCCTTAGGTGCCGAGGGCATATCCATGGGCACCAGATTTATGCTCTCTCAGGAGAGCCCCACCCATGACGACTTCAAGCAGCTCTGTCTTCAGGCCGCTGCGGAGGATACGATATACTCTGATCGCGTTGACGGTCTGCCTGGCAGGTTCCTCAAGACTAAGATGGCTGAAATTATGAGTAGGCAGACCATGGTCTCACCTATAAAAGCCCTGTCCGAGGCCAGAGAGATAAGCCGGATGCTAAAGGTCCCGATGTGGAAGCTTTTCTTTAGCGGCTTGAAAACAAGGAGCGTTACAGGCTTAGCCAGGCAAGCGGTAGGCACCGGTAGCCTCGAGACGGCTGTAGAGCACGGTGACGTTGCCCGTGGGATCTTACCTGTGGGGCAGGTTACTGGCATAATCAACGAGCTACCTACTTGTAAGGAAGTGATTGACCTAACCGTTGCCGAAGCCGAGAAGGTGCTGGAGGAAATGGTGGCAAAACTCCGTTCCTAACACCGATACTAAGGGAGGTGCGCTATTTTCAAGACCAGAGTGACGGAATTGCTGGGGACTGAGTATCCCCTGATCATGGGCACGATGCAGGCCTTTTCCCGGGCAGAGCTGGTAGCAGCGGCGGCCAACGCTGGAGCCTTCGGTATCATCTCCTCAGCCACCTTCGATACCAAGGAGGCACTGCGGGAGGAGATCAGAAAGACCAGGAGCCTTACCGATAAGCCCTTCGGAGTGAACATCAACCTTTTCCCCACGTCGAGGCCGGTAAGCACTGAAGAGTATATCGATGCCGTGATCGAAGAAGGGGTGAGGGTGATCGAAACCTCAGGGCGAAGCCCCGCGCCCCATGCCAAGCAAATAAAGAGCGGCGGCGTTGTGTTTATGCATAAGTGCGCCCGGGTGCGCGATGCTCGAACTGCAGAGCGAGTGGGAGCCGACATTGTGGAGATCGTTGGCGTTGAGTGCGGCGGTCATCCCAGCATGGAGGAGGTTGCCACCCTCGTTCTCCTCCCTCAGACGGTGGATGCAGTGAACATACCCGTGGTCGGGGGAGGTGGCTTTGGCGATGGCCGCGGATTTATCGCCTGCCTCGTCCTGGGAGCCGAAGGGGTGCTCATGGGCACCCGCTTCATGGTGACCAAGGAGTGTCCCCTGCATGACAATTTCAAACAGGCTTTCGTCGAGGCAACGGAAACCGCCACCGTGTTGGCCCAGAGATCCCTCGACGAGCCGTCTCGGGTGCTCCTAAATGAGACCGTGGAGAAGGTCCTGGAGATGGAGAAGAGGGGGACTACCCTTGACGAGCTCATGCCCTTCATCTCAGGCACAGTGGGCCGCGAGGCGATGGAAAAAGGCGACGTTAGCACTGGGATGATGTCTTGCGGACAAGTGGTGGGGCTGATCCACGATGTGCCCACGGTGAAGGAGGTAGTGGACAGGATCATCAGCGAGGCTAAGGAGATCATGGATCGCCTGTGCCGTCTTGGCTGAGCAATAAGGTCATCACCTCATCACCGCCATAAATAGCATCCCCCTTGACAGCGTGGGGCGCAATCGAGCCGCTTCACTGTTGATCATGCCACGCGCAGTAGCCCACCTGTAACACCGGGCGTAGGACTAAACTACCATCGTATTTGGTTCCAAAGTACCATTGCCCTGGCGAAAAGCATGAGCTAAAATCAGAAACAGGATGATCTCGCACTAATCCCAGCCATCTGTCTGAAAGTTAGGAGCGGAGCACATGTCTAAAGGTGGTAGCGAGCAGAATATGAGGGACAAGGCATTAACCAGCGTAACTACTATTTCGGTTACAAAATTAGATAATATTGAACGGTATTGACAAAATTTAATAAAAATGCTACTGTGGCTACTGGTGGGGTTAACGGCATGAATATCATTGAGACGCTTAAACTTTTAGTAGAGTCCGGTGCTTCAGACCTTCACTTAAACGCTTTGAGCCCTCCGGTGCTGCGCATCGATGGCGACCTGGGGACCCGGAACAGTATGGAACCGCTTACCGCCGAAGATGTAACCCAGGTCTTTATCGATATCACCTCTGAGGAACAGAGGGAGATTTTCGCCCGTGAACTGGAGCTGGACTTCGCCATCGCTATCCACCAAGTTGGGCGCTTCCGAGTCAACGCCTCCGTACAAAAGGGCACCGTGAGCCTCGCCTTCCGCATCGTTCGCACTAAAATCCCGACCGTCGATGAGCTTGTACTGCCAGAGATATGCAAAGACCTAGCCCTTAGGAACCACGGTCTGGTTTTAGTCACCGGTCCCGCCGGCAGTGGCAAGTCCACCACCTTGGCCGCCATGATCGAGCATCTTAATACTACGAGACGGCGGCGCGTTATCACCATCGAGGACCCGGTAGAGTTTATGCATGAGAATAAAGAATGCTTCATCTCACAACGAGAAGTAGGCACAGATACCAGGTCATTCACTAATGCCCTAAAGCATGCCCTGCGTCAAGACCCTGATGTCATCCTGGTCGGAGAGATGCGAGATCTGGACACCATTGCCACCGCTCTCACTGCGGCCGAAACAGGGCACCTCATCCTCACCACCCTCCATACGCCCAGTGCCCCTCTGGCCATCGACCGCATGATCGACGTCTTCCCCCCTTACCAGCAGCAACAGGCACGAATCCAGCTCTCCACCACCCTCCAGGGAGTGATATATCAAACATTGATCCCCAAGGCTAATGGTGACGGACGCATCGTCGCCGTGGAAGTGATGATTGCCAACGACGCCATCAGGAACCTTATCCGAGAAGGAAAGACCCCCCAGATGTTAAATGTGATGCAAACAGGGGCCCAAGCCGGGATGCAGACCCTGGACCACACCCTCATCGATCTTTATCGCCGCGGGCTCATCACCCTCGATGATGCCATATACCGCTCTCGGGACCCAGAGGTGGCAAAGAGGACTATCTACCGCTTTAGCTGACAGGCCAATATCCCCACCATCCATTGTTGCATCTGAGCTTGCCGCGGAGTAAAATAGGCCCAATGAGGCGCGCTCTACTTCTTCTGCTCATCATCGTGGTCCTCGCTACTCCCTTCTCTGGCTGTGGTAGAGAGGGATCGCCTACGCCCACCCCTACCCCAAGCCCCTCACCAACACCTTCGCCCACCGCTGAGCCCACCCTCACCTTCAACGTCGGCGATGGTCCGCGGGGCATCTGCTTCGATGGGGAAAATATCTGGGTGGCTAACAGTCATGAGGGCACCGTGACCAAGCTCAGGGCCAGCGATGGCGAGATCCTGGGCACCTTCGATGTCGATGAGGGTTCCCGTCGCCTGTGCTTCGATGGGGAGAATATCTGGGTGGCAAACTATGAGGGCGACAGCGCGAGCAAGCTCAGGGCCAGCGATGGTGAGGTCCTGGCTACCTTTCACATGGGCACCCGTCCCCGTGGTATCTGCTTCGATGGGACCTCCATCTGGGTGACAAGCCACGGAGGTTGTTCGGTAACCAAGCTCAGGCCCAGCGATGGCCAAGTCCTGGGCCGCTTCCTCGTCGGCCGTTATCCCCAGGGCGTTTGCTTCGATGGGGAAAACATCTGGGTGGCGAATGTCGGCGGCCTCAGCGTGACCAAGCTAAGACCCAGCGATGGTGAGGTCTTGGGCACCTTCGATGTCGGCAAAAGCCCCAGGTTCCTCACCTTTGACGGGGAAAATATCTGGGTCACAGACACCGATAGCGGCAGTGTATTCAAGCTCAGGGCTAGTGATGGCGAAATCCTGGGCAACTTTAGCGGCGGCAAAGCTCCGTATGACATCTGCTTTGATGGGGAAAATATCTGGGTGTCAGACCTCAGTCAGCATTATGTGCACAAGCTCAGCACCAGCGATGGCGAAATCCTAGAAAGTTACGAAGTCGGCGGTGCTCCTTTTGGCATCTGCTGCGATGGAGAAAATATCTGGGCGACTAACTATGTCTATGACACCATCACCAAGCTATATCCTGAAAGGTAGTTTGGTAACATGAGGTTAGCTTTATACTTTTTGCTGGCGATGGTGGTCCTCCTTATCTTCCTCTCTGGGTGCGCCACTTCTCAGCCTCAAGTCCAAAACTTCAGCGCTGGGGACGGGCCTTGGGGTATCTGCTTCGATGGGGAGAATATCTGGGCGGCTAACTATTGGAGCGACACCGTAACCAAGATTAGCGCCAGCGATGGCCAAATTCTGGATAGCATCAGCGTGGGCAGAGCTCCCCGTGAAGTCTGCTTCGATGGGGAAAACATCTGGGTGTCGAAGCACCTGACCGATACCGTGACCAAGCTCAGAGCCAGTGATGGCGAGATCCTGGGCACCTTCGATGTCGGTCATTACCCCGGGTGTATCTGCTTCGATGGGGAGAATATTTGGGTGGTAAACCACGGAGACAACAACGTGGCCAAGCTTAGAGCCAGCGATGGTGAGGTCTTGGGCACCTTCGATGTCGGCAGTGCACCCGAGGGCATATACTGCGATGGGCAATACATCTGGGTGGCAAATTGTGCCGATGACACCATCATCAAGCTGAGGCCCACCGATGGCGAAATCCTGGCCACCTTTAACCTGGGCAAATATACTTCCCCGTTTAAACTCTGCTTTGACGACGAAAACAATATCTGGGTAACAAACGCTGGCAGGGACACCGTGACCAAGCTCAGGGCCAGCGATGGCGAGATCCTGGGCATCTTTGCCGTGGGCGATGCCCCCCATGGCGTCTGCTTTGATGGAGAGAATATCTGGGTGGTAAATGACTGGAGCGATGACGTGACCAAGCTCAGGGCCAGCGATGGCCTGGTCCTAGACACCTTCGCAGTCGAAGATTATCCCCAGAGTGTATGCTTTGATGGGCAATACATCTGGGTGACAAATGCCTGGGGCGACAGCGTAGCCAAGATTCACCCCTGAAGCTGAAAGCGGGGCTGCCTCATACCCAGTCCAGCCTTACTATGGTATATGGTATAATGAATATGGAATTTGGGCACTCTTGCCGGTGAAGGCTATTTCCCTAATATGACCAAGAAGCGACCCTCAAGAAAACAAAACGTGAGGCCAGATGCATCGGTAGCCAAGGAAGCAGAACAGATAAAAGTGCACACCCTGGACATACTGAGAGCATACCATGGGGAAAGGAGAAATCTTATCCCCATTTTGCAAGATATCCAAGCTAAGTTTGGTTACCTGCCCCGGGAGGCAATCAAGCAGGTAGCCAAATCGATGCGGATCAGGGAATTAGAGGTTTTCGGCGTTGCCAGCTTCTATAACCAATTCCGCCTCAACCCACCGGGAAAGCACCCGGTTAAGGTCTGCCTGGGAACTGCCTGCCACATAAAAGGGGGGAGAATAATTCTCGAGGCCTGGGAAAGGCGATTGGGCATCAAAGTGGGAGAAACAACCACAGACCGCGAGTTCAGCCTAGAGCGGGTGGCCTGTGTTGGCTGTTGCGCCATGGCCCCAGTGAGCGTGGTAGAAGAGAAGATCGAGGGCAAGGTATCGCCGACAAGGGTTGACGGCATTCTACTATCCTTCGAGCTTGAGAAAGAAAAGGGTACGGATAAATAGCAAGTGGCAGTTAATGCTCGGCAACGAACCCTGAAGGCTTTTGAAAAGATTAGAGCTCACGCGGTCTCACAGTGGGAAGCACTAAAACAAAGCCAGGAGCCGCGCATCCTCATCGGCACCGCCACCTGCGGCAGGGCAGCCGGCGCCCTCGATGTGGTGAAAGCCTTCCAAGATGAGCTGGCACAGCAAGACATCAAGGCTAAAGTGACCGAGGTTGGGTGCATGGGGTATTGCTACGCCGAGCCAATGGTCATCATAGAAAAGCCGGGCTGGCCCCCTATTTGCTACGGCTATGTCACCCCCGGAATTGCATCGCGGCTGGTGCAGGACTTCATCATCGGCGATGACCCCTGCCTCGAATTCATCCTCGGTGCCCTAGAGGAAAATGAACTTGTCCCCACCATATTTGATCACCCCCGGTTCAAGTATGAAACCCGCATCCTGCTTAAGAACTGTGGCTTTATCGACCCCGAGGACATAAACCAATCCATCGCCAACGGTGGCTATAGCGGGCTGGCTAAGGCCTTGGGCATGAAGCCGCAAAGGGTGATCGATGAGGTAAAAAAGTCAGCGCTCAGGGGTCGTGGCGGAGCCGGGTTTCCCACGGGAGAGAAGTGGCAGATATGCCGCGAGGTGGCAGGGGAGCCAAAATACGTCATCTGCAATGCCGATGAGGGAGACCCCGGCGCCTTTATGGACCGAGCCATCCTTGAGAGCGACCCACAATCGGTTATCGAAGGGATGACCATCGCTGCCTATGCCATTGGCGCTGCTCACGGCTATGTCTACGTTCGCACAGAGTATCCCCTGGCCGTGGAGCGCGCCCATACCGCCATCAACCAAGCCGAAGGCTCAGGGCTGCTCGGCGATAACATCCTGGGCAGCGATTTCAGCTTCCACATCGAAGTGATGAGAGGTTCTGGAGCCTTTGTCTGCGGCGAGGAGACAGCGATGATGAGGTCGATAGAGGGCAGGCGGGGCATGCCCCATCATCGCCCCCCCTTCCCCGCCACCCACGGCCTATGGGGCAAGCCAACCGTGATCAATAATGTCAAGACCTTCGCCTGCGTGCCCCAGATTATCCAGCGTGGAAACCAGTGGTTCGCTTCCATCGGCAGCGATGGCAGCAAAGGCACCGCGATTTTCGCCCTGGCAGGCAAGGTGTTAAACACAGGCCTAGTAGAGGTTCCCATGGGCACCACCCTGCGCCAGCTCATCTTTGAGGTCGGAGGCGGAATTCCGAAGGGTAAGCGTTTCAAAGCGGTGCAAATCGGAGGCCCATCGGGGGGCTGCCTGCCTGAAAGCTTGCTCGATACCCCCATCGATTTCACCTCGCTCACCGAGGCCGGGGCGATGATGGGCTCCGGCGGTATGGTGGTCATGGATGAGGACAACTGCATGGTGGATGCTGCTCTCTACTTCCTGGACTTCACCTGCAAGGAATCCTGCGGCAAATGCACCATGTGCCGGCTGGGAACCAAGCAGATGCTAGACATACTGGAGGACATCACTAAAGGTCAAGGAAAGATAGAGGAAATCGACCTGCTGGTTGAACTAGGCCAAGATATGAAAAAAGGCTCGCTCTGCGGCTTGGGCAGGACGGCGCCAAACCCCATTCTCACCACCATCCGCTATTTCCGCGACGAATATGAGGCCCACATCCTCGAGAAGCGCTGCCCGGCGCTAGCCTGCGAAGAGCTTATCGCTTACTACATCCTGCCCGAAAAATGCGAACGGTCCTGCGATGCCTGTGTCGGCAGCTGCTCCGTGGAGGCAATATACACCGGGAAGAGAAGGATAAAGGTCATCGATCAAGAGAAATGCGTCAAGTGCGGAACCTGCCTTGAATCCTGTCCCCCGCAATACGATGCAGTTATAAGATTGTCGCCTCCCAGCCTGGTGCCGCCTTCAAAGAAATAAAATGGATACCGTTAATCTAACCATAGACGGAATACCCATCAAAGCTCGAAAAAGCGAAAAGGTGCTGTGGGCGGCGCTGGATAATGGCATCTACATCCCTAACCTTTGTGCCATTCGCCGTGCCGAGGAGCCCCACGCTGGCTGCCGACTTTGCTTCGTTGACATCGAAGGGCGACCCGATCCTGTGACCGCCTGCACCGAGTCGGTGTCTGAGGGGATGGTGGTTCACACCGATACACCCGAGGTCAAGCGGCTGCGCCGCACTGCCGCCGAGCTACTCATTGCCGTTGAGTGCCCCGACTGCCGAACATGTACCAAGAACCGCCACTGCGAGCTGCAGAGGGTGGCGGCACACGCGAGGGTTAAGCTCAAGCCGCAGCGCTTGAGAAAAAGCCCCAAGTCCCTGGCCATAGACTCCAGCAATCCTTTCTTTATCCTTGACCCCAATAAATGCATTCTGTGCGGCAAATGTGTCTGGGTTTGCAGTGAAATCGTAGGTGCCGATGCTATCAACTTCACCTCTCGCGGCTTCGACGCTACGCCTATGTTTGATGAAAGCTGTGAGTCCGATGGGGAGTGCGTTGCCATCTGCCCCGTGGGTGCCCTGGTAGAGAAGGACCTCAGGTGGCCCAAGCAGGAGGTGAAGACCATTTGCCCCTACTGTGCCGTGGGCTGTGGCATATATCTTGGACTGGACAACGGCGCTATCGTGAGTGTCCGCGGCGATGAAGAAAACCTGGTGAATAGGGGCAGCCTGTGCGCCAGGGGTCGTTTCGGCATCACCGAGTTTGTTCACCACCCAGATCGCCTCACCACACCCCTAGTGAAGAAGGGAAGGGGATTTGTGGAGATATCCTGGGAGGAGGCCATCGAACTTGTTGCCCAGAGATTAGCCCAATATAAGGGCGAAAAATTCGGCCTCATCTCCTCGGTCAAGGGCACCAACGAGGACAACTATATCCTTCAGAAATTTGCCCGCGTCGTGATGGGCAGCAACAACATCGACAGTAGCGCTCGCCTCCGCGATGCCCCAACCATCGTAGCCCTGGACCAAAGCTTTGGCGCCGGCGCTATGTCCAACCCCATGGATGACATCGAGAGTGCGGCATGCATCTTTGCCATCGGAACCAACCCCACATCCTCTCACCCCATCCTGGGGCAGCGGATAAGGCGGGCGGCAAGAAATGGAGCCACACTCATCATCGCTAACCCCAGAGAGATTGATCTCTGCCGCCACGCCAGCCTGTGGCTCAGAAATCGCCCCGGAAGCGACCTCGCCCTGCTCATGGGCATGATGCGCATTATTGTCGATGAAGGGCTGGCTGACCTGTCCTTTATTGAGGCGCAATGTGAGAATTTTGATGCCCTAAAAGAGTCGTTATCCCAATTCGACCTGAAGCTTGCGGAGGAGGTCAGCGGCGTATCCCAGCAACTGATAACGGATGCAGCACACACCTACGCCGGGCTTAAACCGGCCACCATTCTCTTTGGCTCTGGGCTCACTCAGCACATACACGGCACCGAAAATGTTTACGCCCTCGCCAACTTGGCCATGCTCACAGGAAACATCGGCCAAGCCTCAAGCGGGGTGAACCCCCTCAAAGGGGACAGCAACGCTCAGGGTGCCTCTGACATGGGAGTTTTGCCCGATCTCCTTCCCGGCTATCAGCCGCTCAGCGACCCCAATATCAGAAAGAAATTCGAGGCTGCCTGGGGCTGTCCCCTGAACCCTGACCCAGGGCTGAGTCTTGGCGAAATGCTGGAGGCTGCCGATGAAGGGAAAGTAAAGGCGCTCTATATTGTGGGTGCTGACCCGGCGCTGGACATGGCCAACATAAAGCAGGTTCGTCAGGCGCTGAAGAGACTAAAATTCCTCGTGGTTCAGGATATTTTCCTCACCCAAACTGCGCGCCTGGCTGATTTGGTGTTGCCGGCAGCGAGCTTCGCCGAGAAGGATGGAACCTTCACCAATACCGAGCGCAGGGTGCAGCTGGTGCGGCAGGCTATCGAGCCCATAGGTGATTCCAGACCCGATTGGCAGATTGCGTGCCAGATTGCCCAGAAGATGGGGGGCAGGGGGTTCGATTTCGAGCACCCGTCCCAAATTATGGACGAGATCGTCCGCCTTGATCCCAGCTATGGTGGCATCTCTCATGAGCGCCTGGAGGATAGAGGAATACACCTCCACGCCGAGACCTTCACCCGAGGAAAAGGCCACTTTATGCCTTTAGTTTATCAACCACCAGCGGAGGTACCCGATGATGAGTATCCCCTGATGCTCACCATTGAGCGCAGCCTGTATCACCAGGGCAACATGAGCCGAAAAGTGAAAGGGCTTAACACACTGCGGCCCGAGGAGCTGGTGGAGATCAATCCCCTGGATGCTGCCAATCTCGGGGTTGCCGATGGTGAATTGGTGCGGGTAATCTCACGGCGGGGTGAGGTCAAGGTCAAAGCAAAGATAACAGAGGCTTCACTTTCGGGGATAGTATGCATGAGCTCGAACTTCGCCGAGAAGCCGGTGAACCTGCTCACCAATTCAATGCTGGATCCATCGTCCAAAACCCCTGAACTGAAGGTATCTGCGGTAAGAATAGAAAAAATCTGAGAGGGAGGGACAACCTTTGCAGTGGAAGACCAGGGTAACAGAGCTTCTGGGCTGCGAATACCCCATAATTCAAGGAGCGTTTGGCGGCTTTGGAACCTCAGCCATTGCTGCCCCTGTTTCCGCAGCCGGGGGATTCGGCATCATCACTGCTGGAGCGCTACGTACCCCAGAAAGGCTGCGGCAGGATATCGCCAAAGCTCGCTCGATGACCGATAAACCCTTCGGAGTAAACCTTTCAATAGGGATATGCCCCCATATCGACGAGATGAGGGAGGTGGCTATCGAAGAAAGGGTGCCAGTGATTTTCACCGCCGCCTATCGAGCCGATGACCATGGGAAGAGGGTGCAGCAGGCTGGGCTTAAGTGGGTTCATAAGGTAGCCACTATCAAGCACGCTCTGGCCGCAGAGCGCCAGCGGGCAGATGCTGTGGTCATCGTTGGGCTGGAAGGCGCAGGATTTAAGAACATCACCCAACTCCCGACCCTCATCACCATCACCACAGCGGTCAGGCTGCTGCGGATACCGGTGATTGCCGCTGGGGGCATCGGAGACGCCCGTGGGTTCCTGGCAGCATTGGGCATGGGCGCTGAGGGCATCTATATGGGCACCAGCTTCATGGCGACCAAGGAATGCCCCATCTCCGACCGCTATAAGCAGGCCTTGGTGGCGGCCCAGCCCTGGGATCCTGAATACCGCGACCGTGCCCTCGCCCCTCCTCGGCCTGAGGAATACCAGAGAGTGATGCGGGAGAGAGAATCATTGCCTCTGGGGCAATGGCTAATGAATCTGGAAAGAGTGCTTCTCAAAGAGACCCCGGACACTCCCATTGATTGGGAAAGCGACTATCAGGAATGGGATCCTGAGGTGGCGCTGAGAATAAGCGGGGGTTCGCTAGCAGTGGGCGTTATCGATAAAGTGGTTACCGCCAAGGAGCTCATCGACAGCATAATAGGGGAGGCGGAAAAAATTCTCTCCAGCGGTGGTTGTATCAGCTAGAAGGTCTTGACATCTTCTCCAGTACCAGAGCTACAGCACCCAAAACACCAGCATCAGTCCCCAGCCGGGCTAACTCAATGCGCACAGCCCGGGCTGGCAGCTCAAAGGCGCGCTCCTTGACCACCTCCGCCGCCGGGGCTAAAAGTAGCTGGCCCATCTGAGATACTCCGCCCCCGATCAAGATGAGCTCAGGGTTGAAGATATTGACCAGGTTGACCAGACCCACCCCCAGATAGTAGCCAGTGAGCCGGATCAAGTCGCTGGCTAATCTATCGCCCTGCTCAGCAGCCAAGAAGACGGTCTCGGCGCTTACCTTGTTGAGATCGCCGTCAGCAAAGCTCAAAATGGTGGTTTGAGCCCCGGCCTCGATCTGTCTCACCGCTGCTGCGGTCAGGGCCGTCCCCGAGGCGAAAGCCTCCCAGCAGCCGATGTTGCCACACTTACAGCGAGGTCCCTGGACATCGATGATCATGTGTCCTATCTCGCCAGCCGCGCCCGATATGCCATGATAAAGCTGGCCATTGACTATTATCCCGCCGCCGATCCCTGTGCCCAAGCCGACATAAATGAGATTATCAATGCCTACCCCTGCCCCAAAGCAATGCTCGCCCAAGGCAGCGACATTAGTATCGTTATCCAAGTAGATAGGAAAGCCGAATTCCCGCTGAATGATATCTCTTAGCGGGACATTGACCCAACCAGGGAGGTTTGGAGCGGCGGTAATCACGCCGCTGGCGGCCTCACAGACACCGGCAGCGCCAATCCCGATGCCGGCAATGTCAGCTGGCGATGTCACTCGGGGGGAGGCCATCACCTGTTTGATAGACTGAATGACCCGCGCTATGACTTCCTCGGGCCCCTGCTCAGCGCAGGTATCCCTATCGTCGCGGGCCTTAATGTTGGCCTTAGCGTCCGCCGCAATAGCACTGATCTTGCTCCCACCGAGATCAACCCCCAAAATCAATTGCCCCTGCTTATTTGAAGACTTCATATAACCTCCTCAATGAGTCCATACCTCTAGATGTGGCACAGAACATAAGTATAATACATGGGTAGCTGGTTAATCCAGTTCCAGGGGAGAAGTATAGGTGATGTTGCTCGACAGGGCAAGTTGAAGGTGCTGACTCAGGACTGAAGAGGCCTGATCAAGGTCAGTTAAAGTTCGAAATTAGAGGAGTTCTTTCTCGCTGAGTTCTACAGCGCGCTGGAGCTCGGCCTCAAGCTGCGGCGGCAGACCCTCGATGTCAACGCTTAAGAATCCCCTGACGATGGCGGCTATCGCCTGGTCACGAGAAAGCCCCCGCGCCATAAGGTACTCTATCTCCTCCTCAGCGATCTTCCCCACCGCAGCCTCGTGAGATAGGTCCACCCCCTCTACCAATCCCTCAAGCTCAGGGATGGCGTGAATGCTTCCCTTCTCTGACAGGATCAGCCCCCGACATTCCAGATGCCCCTTGACCGGCGCAACTTGCCCCACCAAGTGACCGCGAGCGATGATGGTGCCCCCGGTGGTAATCGCCCGTGCCACAACCTCAGTCCTGCTTCCCCTGGCGGCGAGGATCACCCGAGAACCGACATCCATTATTGTGCCTGGAGGGGCAACGAGCACGCTGTTGAACCGCACCAAGGCATTCTCCCCAACACATTGCGCCGTAGGGTACATCTGCAAGGTGCGCACCGGCTTGAGGCAGATATAATTGCTTAAGAACACGCCGCCTTCCTCAACAATTATCCCGCTGCGAGGGCGCACCGCCATCTTGGGCGCCCAATTGTGGATCATGGTGAAGGTCAGCTTAGCCCCCTTCTTGACATAGAACTCCGAAATGCCGATGTGAAGGCCCTCCTGCTCAATCGGTGCGGTGGCACAGCCGGTGATGATATGAAGCTCCGAGCCCTCCTCAGCAATGATCAGGTTATGCACGTTCTGAGCTAAACCATGCTGGGAGAGGTAAAGACAGGCCTGAATCGGCTGGATAGCCTTTACCCCAGGAAGTGCCCTTATGAAATAGCCATGAGTCTGATGGAGCTCCGCCTGGGCAGTGAATTTATCGGCGTCAACAGCTACCGCTCGCCACCAGTAATCCTTGAGCCAGGGATATTCCTCCAGGGCCGTGACGGTGCTCATCACCTCCAGTCCATCCTGCCCCGCTTTGCTATGAACCACCGAGTGGTCTACCTGGAGGAAGGTGCCCGACCGCTGGGAAGCGTCATCCAGTACCACCCCCGTCTCCAGCATGCGCTGCTTGGTTTCCAGCGGGAGGCGAGAGGGGTCATCTTGATAGGGATGCTCCTCCGCCACCTGGGAGTAGGCATCGAGATCGATGTCATCCCCCAGAGGAGCGGCCTTTTCCCGTGCCTTTTCCGCCTTCTCCCTGGCTGCTTTAGATCTCGTTATTTCTGACATACTGCGCACCCCTCATAGCCATGACTCTTTATGCTGACCAAAATCTCCCTCGGATTCCCGCGACACCAAATGCCGCCATAGAGAAGGACACAAGCCCTATCGGCATCGACATAATCCAGGATGTGTCCGGTGTGGGTGATGAGCAAGCCAGAGTTGGTTCTACTGCGTAGCCGATCCTTCTGCAAAAGCTCGTTGATCATCTCCCCGACCAAAGAAATGTTGACCAGATCGACCCCTGAATCGGGCTCATCGAGGAGGACGAACTCCGGGCTCTGGGCCATCAGTTGCAGAAGCTCAGAGCGCTTGACCTCGCCGCCGGAAAACCCATAATTCACCTCGCGATCCAGGATCTCAACCATATTTGCCTTCTGAGCCAGTTGCTCGATGACAGCACCATCTTCCCTGCCGCCGAGGCAAGCCCGCACTATCTCCCTCATCTTCACGCCTCGCACCACCGGGGGGCGCTGAAAGAGGATGCCAATGCCCATCTTAGCCCGTTCATCCACAGGCAGCTGGGTTATATCCTGGCCCTTGAAAACAATCCTGCCTCTGGTCACTCGATAGCGGGGTAAGCCCATAATCGCCATCAGCAGCGTAGTCTTGCCGCTGCCGTTGGGACCGAAGAGAACAAGGGTCTCACCAATGTCGACGTTGAAGCTAATGTCATGAACTATCTCCTTGCCTTCTACTTCCACAGTCAGGTCTTCAACTTCTAACATATCCCCACCTCCAACAAAGATTAGCCTAACCAGCGCCGATTGTAATTGTAATTCCTCCTCCATCTTTATGCAATGTCCTGAAGGGGATAGCCCTTGGCAAAGTTGCTATTATGTGGTATTTTGGCTAGGATAACTCAATATATCGGGAGTGCAAATGTCGCGGATTGCCCAGGATATTACCAAGGTGGTGGGAAATACCCCCCTTGTCAGACTGAAGAAAATGAGCCGAGGTCTGGGGGCGGAAGTCGTGGCCAAGCTCGAGTTTTTCAATCCCTGTGCCAGCGTCAAGGATAGGATCGGGGTCTCCATGATCACAGCTGCGGAAAGGATGGGAGCGATCAAGGAAGGCACAGTAATCATCGAGCCTACCAGCGGAAACACAGGGATCGCTCTCGCCTTTGTCTGCGCCGCTCGGGGCTATCGATTGATCCTCACCATGCCCGAAAATATGTCCCTGGAGCGGAGAAGGCTCCTGGCTGCCTTCGGTGCTGAACTGGTGTTGACCCCTGCGGAGGAGGGGATGAGAGGGGCACTGAGAACGGCAGAGAGACTGGTTGCCAGTACGCCAAATTCCTTCATGCCGCAACAGTTCAGAAACCCAGCCAATCCCCAGATACACCGGGCAACCACGGCCAGGGAGATCTTGAGAGACACAGAGGGCAAGGTGGATATCCTGGTTTGTGGTGTCGGCACCGGGGGAACGATCACCGGGGTGGCCGAGGCGATAAAGGGGCGAAAATCAAGCTTTCGAGCCATCGCCGTCGAGCCGGCGGATTCCCCCGTTCTCTCCGGAGGCATGCCTGGCCGACACCAAATCGAAGGCATCGGCGCCGGATTCATACCGCAGGTGCTGAGGACGAACCTGATTGATGAGGTGATCACCGTTACCACTGAAGATGCGATCGCCACCACACGGAGGTTGGCTAAAGAGGAGGGGATATTGGGCGGCATATCCTCAGGAGCAGCAACCTGGGCCGCACTGGAGGTGGCGAGCAGACCTGAGAACAAGGGTAAGCTCATCGTCGTAATTCTCCCTGATGCCGGGGAGCGCTACTTAACCACCTCGCTTTCCCAGGAGTAAATAGCTAAGGGCGGGATAATGTTCAAGATTTTAAGAGAGGACCTCCGGACCGTCTTTACCAAAGACCCAGCAGCGAAGAGTACCTGGGAAGTCCTCTGTTGCTATCCGGGACTTCATGCCTTGTGGGTTCATCGCCTGGCCCATTTCCTGTGGCGGCATAGGCTCCGCTTTCTGGGTCGCCTGCTCTCTCAACTAAGTCGCCACGCCACTGGAATCGAGATTCACCCTGGGGCCAGCATTAGCCGCCGCTTCTTCATCGACCATGGAATGGGGGTGGTCATCGGGGAGACTGCCGAGATCGGGGATGATGTGCTTCTCTACCAGGGGGTAGTCCTGGGGGGAACCACCCTGGAGAAGAAGAAGCGCCACCCCACCATCGGCAACAATGTGGTTATCGGAGCTGGGGCAACGCTCCTTGGCCCCATTACCATTGGGGATGGGGCTAGAATCGGTGCCGGCTCGGTCGTGGTGCAGTCAGTGCCGCCAGAGACTACCGTGGTCGGGGTTCCAGGGCGTGTAGTGGCCGAGGAAAGAAGGCCAGTATTGGACCTGGAACATGGGAGATTGCCCGACCCAGTAAGTGAGGCAATCAAGCACGTTCTTGAGGAGCAAGAGCATTTAGCCCAGCGCCTGAAAACGCTGGAACAATCGCTCAAGGTTCATGGTGCCCCGGCGGAGGACGAGCCCGGTGAAGAGCGGCCCGATAAGCCAGGCAAGGGGCAAAGCATGGCTCATGGATAGCAGGCGAAGGCAGGATAATGGAATTTAAGATCTGTGGAGGTGGAGAGAGTTGACAAAAACCATTGCCGAAATCAATGAAAAGATTCGCAAGGGGCAGGCTGTGGTGGTGACAGCCGAGGAAGTGATCGACATAGTGGAGAAGAAGGGCGTGGAGAAGACCGCTCAAGAGGTGGACGTGGTAACCACGGGAACCTTTGGTCCCATGTGTTCCTCGGGCGCCTACTTCAACCTGGGGCACTCCAAGCCAAAGATAAAAGTCGGCGGTGGCAGAGCCTACCTCAACGACGTCCCCGTTTATACCGGCTTTGCCGCAGTGGACATCTTTCTCGGCGCTACTGCCATTCCCGACGATGATCCCAGGAACAGGATTCACCCCGGCCCCTTCAACTATGGTGGCGGGCATGTCATAGAGGAGCTGGTGGCAGGGAAGGACGTGAGGTTGGCTATAACCGCCTACGGAACGGATTGCTACCCGAGGAAGAGACTTGAAACCTGGATCAGGCTGGAAGACATGAATGAGGCGGTGCTGTTCAACATCAGGAACGCCTACCAGAACTACAACGTGGCAGTGAACCTCTCCGACAGGACCCTTTACACCTATATGGGGGTGCTGAAGCCCAACATGGGGAACGCCAACTACTCCACAGCAGGCCAGCTCTCTCCGCTATTCAATGACCCCTATTATAAGACCATCGGCATCGGGACCAAGATATTCCTCGGCGGTGGAATTGGTTACGTGGCCTGGCATGGAACCCAGCATAACCCCAGCGTGCCCCGCTCAGATAAGGGGGTGCCGAGAGCGGGGGCGGGGACTCTGGCAGTGATCGGCGACCTGAAGCAGATGGAGCCTGCTTGGCTGGTGGGAACCAGCATGCTTGGCTATGGTTGCACCTTGACCGTAGGGATCGGAGTGCCGATACCCATCCTCTCCGAGGAGATACTGCGCTATACCGCGGTGAAGGATGAGGATATCTTCGCTACCATCGTGGATTACTCTGAGGCCTACCCTCAGCGAAGCCCGGACATCCTGAGGGAAGTGAGCTACGGCGAGCTGAAGGGGGGAAGGATAACAATTCAAGGGCAGGAGGTGCCCACCGCCTCTCTTTCCAGCTATCCCAAGGCGGTGGAGATTGCCAACACACTGAAAGAGTGGATACAAAAGGGAGAATTCCTGCTCACTGAGCCAGTGGCACCACTGCCCGGGGTGGAGGCGGGAATAACCTTCAAGCCGTTGCAGGAGCGTCCCATAGAGGAGTAACGGAGGTCGGAAAAAATGACTGTTGCTAAAAGGGTAGTGTTACATTTTCCCCCTCGTTTGGTGGATGAACCGATAATCTATCGCCTGGTTAAGGATCATAACCTGGTGCTCAATATCCTCAAGGCATCGGTGACACCTAAGGAGGAGGGGCTTCTGGTCCTGGAACTAAGCGGTGCCCAAAAGGACTACGATAAGGGCATCCGCTATCTCACGGAAGCAGGGGTCAGGATTCAATCCCTGGGTCAGGACGTCATTCGCAACGAGGCTAGGTGCACTCACTGTGGGGCTTGTGTCGTTATCTGCCCTACAGGTGCCCTGGCCCTCGAGCCTACCACCAGACTGGTGGATTTCTATCCCGATAAGTGCACCGCCTGCGAACTCTGTGTGCTAGCCTGCCCCCCGAGGGCAATGGAGGTTCACTTCTAGTCCATGTATCAGCCCAGGACCTATCACCATTGGATCAAGGATAAGGACCTAGTTTCCTTCCATGTAGTGCTAAAGGAGACCGACCTCCACCTTCGAGCGCAAAGCAACCTCAGAAGAGAGGCGCTGCGGGCAATCCAAAAATGTCGCACCCCGTTGGAGCGATATATTGAGCGCCATCCCTCTTTTCTCACCGCCCTGGAGCCTGTTCCCGTGGCCGAAGATGCCCCCAAAATGGTGCGGGAGATGGCTGAAGCGGCACAAAAGGCGGGCGTCGGCCCCATGGCAGCAGTGGCAGGGGCAATTGCCGAGGAGGTAGGGAGAGAGCTGATGAAATTATCCGCCGAGGTGATCGTGGAAAATGGGGGGGACATCTTCCTCAACACCCTGAAGCAGAGACTGGTGGGGATTTATGCTTCACAGTCCCCGTTTACGGGAAAGATTGCGCTCCAGATCGAGCCCCAGGAAACGCCTCTCGGTATCTGCACCTCTTCAGGAACGGTGGGGCACTCCTTGAGCTTGGGCAGGGCAGACGCTGTTATCGTGCTCTCGCCCTCTGCTGCTCTGGCAGATGCTGCTGCTACCGCTATCGGCAACCTGATCAAAGATGCCGCCGATATCCCCGGGGGGATAGACTGTGCCCAGGGCATCGATGGAGTTAAGGGAATTTTGATCATCAAGGATGACAAGATCGGGATCTGGGGCAAGGTAAAAATCGGTGCCTTGGAAGAGGAAGTTTCGCCCCGTGGCTGAACACGTCATCGTAGCCCATTCTACGCCACACCAGGCAGAGAAAAGGGCTTAAAACGGCTGAAATTGCGATTTTTACGCCTGAGGACAGGACAGGATACACATAGCATTATATTGTCCCTAGTGATAGCAAATTTTTGGCAATTTGAACGCCTTAGCCAAACCTCCCCGGTATCGTGGCGTGGCAAAAGCGGCAGCTCCCCTGTTTCAGGTTGTACTCCACAATATCAAAGCCATACCTGCTGATCAGGAGGCGGCCACACTGGTGGCAATAGGTATTTTCTCCAGAATGCCCCGGGACATTGCCCGCATATACATAATGTAACCCTTCCTCCAGAGCAATCTGCCTCGCTCTTTCCAAGTTGTCCACGGGTGTGGGTTTGAGGTGGGATAGCTGGAGGTGAGGGAAGAAGCGGGTAATGTGCCACGGGGTGTAAGCTCCCAGTTCTTCTGTTATCCAGCGTGCGATCCCTCTTATCTCACCTTCATCATCATTGTATCCTGGGGTGAGGTTGGTCACCAGCTCTACGTGCATCCCCCACCTTTTTTGCGCCCGTTTGGCCGCCTCCAAGATGGGTGCAAAGTCCGGTATGTGAGCAATGCTGGCGTAAGAAGCTCTCGAGAACCCTTTTATATCCACCCGGTAGACATCGAGGTAGGGCCCAATGGCATCCAGAGCTTCCTCGGTGATATAGCCATTGGTCACATAATTGGTATAAAGACCCTCTTCTTTTGCCAGTTTGGCGCCATCCACGGTGTATTCCAGCCAGATAGTGGGTTCGTTAAAGGTCCAGGAGATGCCGAGGCAATGGTATCTTTTAGCCAGTGAAATCAACTCCTCTGGTGACAGGTAGCTAGCGGCTCCACCCCTGGAGTGAGAAAGCTCCCAGTTCTGGCAGCCGGGACAGCGGAAGTTGCACCCCAGCGCCCCCAGGGAGAGCCAGCGGCTGCCGGGATAGAAGTGAAACACCGGCTTTTTCTCTATCGGGTTTATGGACAGGGAAGCGACTTCACCATAGATCAAGGTGAAAAGCTTCCCCCCTTGGTTCTGGCGGGTGAAACAAAAACCCCGCTTCCCTTCACTGAGGACACAGTGGCGGGGGCAGGTATTGCACTTCACCTTTTCGTCCTCTAGCTTATGATAAAGAAGTGCTTCCTTTTTCACTCCTCCGCACCTTCCATTAGCGTCTCAAGCTCTCTTTTCATTCTCTGCCAGTGGGTGCCCCGCCAGTAGATTCGATGGCAGGAGGGGCATTCCACATACCGAGACTGTGTCTGGAAAACATAGGGCGGCACCAGGTCTTTGACCTCCGCCTTCCTTTTGCTGACTAGAGGCTGGTTGCACTCCAGGCACCGGGTGAATTTTCGTTCTTGATCTAGCTTCATCGTCCGCACTACCTGGCGCAGTTGATCCTTGACTTCATCCCCCTCGATTAGAAGGGCCTTCAGCTTGCCACTGGTGACCACCCGCCGCATCATGATCTGGGTGTCCTTGGTCAGCACCACCCTTTTCTCCTTGAGGCCGATAGAGACCAGCCCCCAATCGTCGATGTAATTGATAAAAGCGGCGTCATAGCCCATTATTCTCAGCCACCGCGCCAACCTGCCGACATTGGTGTCCACTATAAACTTAGGTCTCATCAATATCCACACTCTCTAAAAGAGGATCTTCATCCCTCATAGCCCAGGGTTATCTCCTGATCTCGCTTTCCATCCTACACCACCCTTTCCACTTCCACCCTTAATCGCCTTGCCCGCACCAGATAGATCAAGGGGATGCTCACCATGGTGATACCCATCTTAACTACGTACTGCCCCCCAATCAAGTCTGGCACATCGTAGCCGGAGACACCACCAAAGGCGATGGTGATAAAGATGATACTATCAACGAAAGTGGAAACGGCATTGCTCACCAGCACCCTGGCCCATCTATATCTGCCTATTCGCTGCCGCCACCAGGCGAAGATCTCGACATCGATGAGAGAGGCAATCAGATAGGCGGTGAGGCTAGCGGTAACGATGCGCCAGGTGGGGCCCAGCACCCCGGCAAAGGCCTCCTGATCCGGGTAACCGGAGGCTTCAGGCAGGGCGATGGCAAACTGGCAATAAATGGCAAGCAGAACATTGGCCGCAAACGCAGCATAGATCACCTGCCGCGCCCGCTGCTTGCCTAACCTCTCATTGATGAGGTCAACCAAAGTGAAGGTCAGGGCGTAGATGAAAACAGCAGCGGGCACCACAATGCTGCCCAGCTCTACCGGCTTGGTGGCAGTAACATTGGCAATTACCTGGCAGGCGATGTAAAGGCCAATAAGCAGGATGACCACCGATATTTTCCTTGGTCAGGTGGCGATAAGGGGCTTCCTTCATATCCAGCGTTTGAGCCGGAAGTAGGCCAGCATGCCCCCGGAGATAGCGAACGATATCAGTATGATGAAGGTAAAGGCAAGGGAGCTGTCCTCAAAGGGGAGGGAGACATTCATGCCGTAAAGACTGGCAACCAGCAGCAGGGGGAGGAGAATGGTGCCCAGAATGGTGAGCATCTTCATTACCTCGCTGGTGCGGTGGGAGGAGAGGGAATCGCCGGTGTCAAACAGCCCCTCTACTATCTCTTTATATTCCTCCAACGTCTCCATGAGCTTGCCAACGTGGTCGCCGATGTCGCCATAGTAGACGTCGAGGTCTTCCCTGAGGAAGGGATAATCCTTCTCCTCCAGGGATTTGAGGATGGCAGGCTGGTGACGAATGATACGGCGATAGGCCATGATATCGCGCCTGAGGACCGAGATCTCCCGCACCGTGTCCCGAGCCTGCTCGCTAAAGAGCCGCTCCTCAGCCGCCTCCACATTGGCGATGATCTTGTTCATGATAGGAAAGCAATAGTCCACCAGCCGGTCGAGGATGCGGTAAAGGAGATAGCCAGAGCTGCGGGCCATGTTATCCTCCCGCGCCCGCTCATTCTGCTGGCAATCCTTAAACAGTTTCACCAGCGGCTTGAGGTCGCCGCTATGAACCGTAACCACAAAGTCCGCCCCAATAAAGACGGAGACCTGGCTGGGTATGGTTACCCGGGCCTTTTTATGGAATACGGGGAAGTGGAGCACCGAGAAGAGGTAGTTCTCATACTCGTCGATCTTGGGCAGCTCAATCCTCGAGAGGCAGTCCTCCAGGTCCAAGGGGTGAAAAAGGTAATTCTTAGCCAGATAGTCAATATCCTTAGTCGTGGGCTTTTCAACGTTGACCCAGGTGATCTTGCCCCACTTGATCCACTCTATATTTAGTTCCTCTTCCCTTTTGGTTATCGGGGCTACAGTCATATCTCCACCACCCCCTTTGTCTGCTTGCCTCAGGAAATACCCATCTATTTTACCATAATCTCAGAAACTGGCAACCTTACCCCAGAAGGTCATCAAGGATTAGCTTTGCCGCCCCTTTGTCCAGGGGTTCATTGTTGTTGCCACACTTGGGCGATTGGATGCAACTGGGACAGCCGTCCTCACAGGGGCACTCCGAGATAACGCTTAGCGTTGCTCGCCACAGCTCGGTCACCAGCTCGAAGCCCTTATGGGCAATGCCGATGCCGCCGGGATAAGCGTCATAGATAAATATCTGAGCTCTTCCGGTGTCGGCGTGGAGCGGGGTGGAAAGACCACCAATATCGTTCCGATGGCAAAGGGCGAAAAGGGGAAGCAAGGCGATGGCAGCATGCTCTACTGCATGGAGCCCTCCAGCGAAATCAAGGTCCTTCACCGCCAGCCGCCCGGCGGTCTCCTGCGGTATATCGAACCACAGGGCGACGGTAGGGAAGGTCTGAGATGGCAAGTCCAAGGGCTCCTCCCCAATGACCTCTTCTGTGAACTGCCTCTTCTTTTTGAAGCCCAGCACCCTGGTGGTGACCTCCACCTCGCCCAGATATACCTTTACCGCCCCCGCTTGTTTCACTTGATTCTGCTTGAGAATTCTTACATCGGTGATATCCTTTGTCTGGGTGTAATAATCGGCATCTATCGGCACCACAGAGGCGGTGCGCGCTCCGAGGTCAAGCTCGGTAACAAGATAGGCTTCGCCCTGATGAAGGTAGATGGCGCCGGGATGAACCTGAAAGAAGGCGACCGCCGCCTCGACCGTCTCCAGCTCCCGATATCCCTGAGAGGCATCGACCACAGTGTAGCGCTCCGATGAGGTGGTGCGGATATTCACCTCCTCAGCAGGGTAGGATATGCCAGGTGAGGGATACCACCTTACCTGCCGCTCCCGGAGCAAACCCTGCGCCTCGAGCTCCGCCCTCGCCTGGGTGAAGCTCTGGCCGAAAAGCTCGCCGTCTTCATCATCTAACGGGTGCTCCCAGGCAGCACACAGCAGATGGGGCTTGAGGATGTAAGGGTTCTCTGGATTGATGAGGGCATTTTCAAAGCTTTTGCCGAAGAAGGCCTGAGGATAGCGCATGAAATACTGGTCCAGGGGATTATCCAGGCTGATGAGGAAGCTAAGTGACCTCTCCCCCCTCCTCCCGCTCCGCCCCGCCTGCTGCCAGGTGCTGGTGATGCTCCCCGGATAGCCGGTGAGCACCGTGGCATCAAGGTCCCCGATATCAATCCCCAATTCCAGGGCGGTGGTCGCCGTCGCCCCCAGAAGCTCTCCGGCGAAGAGCTGGCGCTCGATCTGGCGTCGGTCCTCGGGGAGATAGCCAGCGCGATAAGGCTTTATCCTGGAGGTGAGCGCCGGCTCTTCCTTGGCCAACTGGTCTCTGGCGTAGATATAGATTAGCTCGGTGAGCTTTCTCGACCGAGCGAAGGTGATGGTGCGCAACCCCCCCATTATCAGCTCGGTGAACAGGAAGGTTGCCTCGCTGTTGGCGCTGCGCCGTGCCGACCTTGCCCGGTCAATAGTGGGTGGATTCCAGAAGACAAAGTCCTTCCCCCCATAGGGAGAGCCATCGTCATCGATGACCTCAAAGGGGAGACCCACCAGCTTCTCGATATGCTCCCCTGGGTTAGCAATGGTGGCCGATGAGGAGATGAATTGAGGGTTTGAGCCGTAGAGGGCACAGAGCCGCCTCAGCCGACGCAGTACATTGGCAACGTGAGAGCCAAAGACACCGCAATAAATGTGGGCTTCATCCACCACCACGTACTTCAGCCGCCGCAGAAACCGAGACCAGGACTGATGATTGGGGAGGATGCCGAGGTTGAGCATATCGGGGTTGGTGAGCACAATCTGGGCTGACCTCTTTATTTCGCCCCGCTCCTGGGGCGGGGTATCGCCATCGAAAGTGGCGCACCATATCCCCAGGGGCGCAGCCAGTTCCTCTAGTCCCCGGAGTTGGTCCTGCGCCAGTGC
Source organism: Chloroflexota bacterium (assembly GCA_030626475.1). Taxonomy (GTDB): domain Bacteria; phylum Chloroflexota; class Dehalococcoidia; order E44-bin15; family E44-bin15; genus JADFVG01. The sequence continues at coordinate 33,048 of DAOUOW010000006.1, forward strand.
CTTGGTCGGGAAAATGTAGAGCGCACAACTCCGTTTCTCCCTCAACATCCTATCCAATATGGGAACATTGTAGCACAGGGTCTTGCCACTGGCGGCCGGGGTGACGACGAAGATATTCTTCCCCGAGCGGGCAGCGTTTATCGCCTGCGCCTGATGGCTGTAGAGGGGAAATAAACTCAATGACTCAAGGCGGCTCTGGAGCACCTCATGAAGGGGCTCCTTCAGCTCCGCATATCTTGCCTCACGGCTTGGCACCTGCTCCACGTGGACAATCTGGCCCCTATAGGGAGGAAGCGTGGCAACATGGTTCAAAAAGGCTCGGGTATCCATTTTAGCCCTTTCTAAAGGGCGTGGAGGATTTCTACCTCATAGTCGAGCATCTCGACATCAAATCTGCACTTCTCTATGAAGGCCACCACCTTTGATAGCACCTCGTTGGCATGTTGAGAGCTGGTGCTGACACAGGTTATACCCAGGGCCACCATTTGCCACAAGTCGTGGTCATCAACTTCGGCTATGGAGACATTGAACCGGTTCTTCACCCGCTCGGTGATCGACTTCAAGGTCTGTCGCTTACCCTTCAGGGTTTCATTCTCCGGCAGGCGCAGCCTAACCTTGCACACTCCAACATTCATGGCATCCTCCAGGCAAAGAGAAACCGAGACGTCACGACCAAAGGTGACAAACGGCGTCTCGGCTTCTCAAGGAATGCAAGCGCTAACGACGATCTCTCATCTGGGCAAAGCATTCTCTGCAATACACCGGGCGCCCACTCCTGGGCTCAAAGGGAACTTCACACTCCTTGCCGCAAGAAGCACAAACTGCAGTGTGCATCTGGCGAGGTGCTCCGTACCCGCTCCCGCTATAGCGACTTTGGCGCTTTGCCGCTCGACACTCCGGACAGCGATTGGGCTCGTTTTGCAGCCCGCGAGCCTGATAAAATTCCTGCTCACCAGCAGTGAATGTGAACTCTTGGCCGCAATCACGACACACCAGAGTCTTGTCCGCAAAAGCCATATCGGACCTCCTCTTCCATTAGGTGGTTGTCCCTTGCCGATCGACCTTGCGCCTCAAGACCCTGTTCTATCCAATTGCCAGCGCCTAAAAGGGGTAGAGAAACCTAACACCCCAGCAAACCACTAAGCCACTTTACCTAGACTGTCATCCTGAAACACGGCACCTAATTCAGACACCACCTCGGCCATCAGTATATACTAATGACCCGCCAAAAGCAATCCCTCTATACCACCCTTGTTTGGCTTCCCATTTAGTGCTAAAATGAAATGTTACCCAGGCGACACATAGAGGGAGCAGGCAATGCCTCTGGATGCCATAATTGTCAAAGGGGCGAGAGAGCATAACCTGAAAAACATAGATGTGGTCATCCCCAGGGATAAGCTGGTGGTGATCACCGGCGTTTCCGGTTCAGGCAAAAGCTCTCTGGCCTTTGATACCATCTACGCTGAGGGGCAGCGTCGTTATGTCGAGTCCTTGTCCGCTTATGCCCGCCAGTTCCTGGGGCAGATAGAGAAGCCCGATGTTGACTATATCGAGGGGCTGAGCCCTGCCATCTCCATCGACCAGAAGGGGCCGGGCAGAAATCCCCGCTCCACGGTGGGCACAGTAACCGAGATCTATGACTATCTACGCCTCCTCTTTGCCCGAGTTGGTCACCCCCATTGCCCCAAGTGCGGGCGGGAGATCTCGCAACAAACGGTGCAACAGATCATAGATGCCCTCCTCGAACTCCCCCAGGGAACAAGGATCATAATCATGGCACCCCTGATCAAGGACCGCAAGGGGGAGCATCAGGGGATTTTCGAGGACCTGAGAAAAGCAGGCTATGTCAGGGTCAGGGTCGATGGGCGCATCCATGACCTCGCCGAGGAGTTCGACCTGGACAAGAATAAGAGGCACACCCTTGAGGCAGTGATCGATAGGCTGATCATCGAGGATAAGGAGCAACAAGGCCGCCTTGCCGATTCTGTGGAGACTGCCTTGAAGTTAGGCGCCGGGGTGGTGCTGGTCTCCATCGTTGACGGAGAGGAGCTTCTGTTCTCGGAGCACTTCGCCTGCGTTCATTGCGGCATCAGCCTGGGGGAGCTAGCCCCCAGGACCTTCAGCTTCAATAGCCCCCACGGAGCGTGCCGCACCTGCACCGGACTGGGGATAAAGATGGAGATCGACCCCGACCTGCTCATCTCCAACAAGGAGCTCTCTCTGGCTGAGGGTGCCATCAGACCCTGGGGGTGGTACTCCTGGCACGCCTATGAACTGGAAAGGCTGGCCCGGGAGCATGGCTTTTCAGTCCATAGCCCGATCAAATCCCTAACTGCGGCACAAATGGGACTCATTCTCTATGGCGAAAGGGGGGAGCTGGTCCGCTATCGCAACCGCTTTGGCCGAATTCGGGAATACTTCACCAACTACGAAGGGGTAATACCCTACCTGGAGCGCATCCATCGCGACACCGAATCGGAGCACACTCGCTCCGAGATCGAGCGCTACATGACCACCCACCCGTGCCCCGCATGCAACGGGCAGCGACTGAAACCAGAATCGCTGGCGGTGACCATCGACGGCAAGAACATCGCTGAGGTAACAGTCATGTCCGTGGATCAGGCGCTGGAGTGGATAACGCGTCTGGGGGGTGATGGCAGGAAGAGGGTGCTCAGCCAGCGCGAGCTTACCATCGCCCACCAGATCCTGAAGGAGATTAGCGCCAGATTGAGCTTCCTCAAGAACGTGGGCCTCGATTACCTCAGCGTGGATCGCCGCTCGAGCACCCTTTCCGGCGGTGAGGCGCAGCGGATTCGCCTCGCCACCCAGATTGGCACCGGCCTCATGGGGGTGTTCTATATCTGCGATGAGCCCACAGTGGGCCTGCACCCCGCCGATGACTACCGCCTCATCGACACCCTGAAGAAGCTCAGGGACCTGGGAAATACCATCCTGGTGGTGGAGCACGACGAAGCAATGATGAGGGCCGCCGACCACATCATCGACATGGGTCCTGGCGCTGGTGAGCACGGGGGAGAGATCGTGGTCACGGGGACAATAGAAGACATCATGGCCTGTGCCGATTCCATAACCGGTCAGTATCTGAGCGGAGCCAAGCAGATCCCCGTTCCCCAGAGGCGCCGCCCCGGCTCAGGGGATGAACTGGTGATAAAAGGGGCGCGCCAGAATAATCTGAAGAACATCGACGTTCATATCCCTCTGGGCAAGTTCGTTTGCATCACCGGCGTCTCCGGCAGCGGCAAGAGCACGCTGATCAATGAAATTCTGTATAAGAAGATGGCCCAGATATTCTACAAGGCCAGGGAGCGCCCTGGCGATTGCGATGGCATCGAGGGCTTGGAGCAAATCGATAAGGTAGTCAATATTGACCAGTCTCCCATCGGGCGCACCCCGCGCTCAAACCCCGCCACCTATACCGGCACCTTCACCCCCATCCGCGAGTTCTTTGCCACCGTCCCTGAAGCGCGGATGCGGGGTTATCCTCCGGGGCGCTTCTCCTTCAATGTTAAGGGGGGAAGATGTGAGGCCTGCCGCGGCGAGGGCTATATCCAGATCGAGATGCAATTTTTGCCCGATGTCACCGTCCCCTGCGAGGTGTGTCAGGGGAAACGCTATAATCGCGAAGCCCTGGAGATAAGATTCAAGGGCAAAAATATCGCCGAGATCCTGGATATGAGCGTTGAGGAAGCTTTTTCATTCTTTGAGCACTTTCCAAAGGTGAAAAGCAAGCTGGCAACACTGAAGGATGTTGGCTTAGGCTACATCAAGCTGGGACAGCCGGCAACCACGCTCTCGGGCGGCGAAGCGCAGCGGGTTAAGCTCTCCACCGAACTCTCCAAGAGGGCCACAGGAAGGACGCTCTACATCCTTGATGAGCCCACCACCGGGCTCTCGTTCGCTGATGCCGCAGCCCTGCTTCAGGTGCTGCATCGCCTGGTCGATGCCGGCAATACGGTGATCCTCATCGAGCACCACCTTGACCTGATCAAGAATACCGATTACATTATCGACCTCGGTCCCGGCGCTGGCGATAAGGGGGGATACATTGTCGCCACCGGAACCCCCGAGGAGGTGACTGAGATCGAAGGCTCTCTCACCGGGCAATACCTCAAGGTGAAGCTGGCAAAAGCAGGAGCGGTTAACGTTGCCCATTCAATGGTGAAACCCGCTTAAAGGCTGGGCACTATACACTAATACTGAAATACTGAACTGGCGCAATCACGGGATCTCAGGGGCAAAATCGGTGCCGATATGCCCCCCCTTCTCCAGCTCCTGATATTCCTCATCGGAGACCCCGATAACCTGCTTATAGACATGCTCATTGTGTCCCCCAAGTGCAACCGGCGGCAAGCGTAATTGATTAGGCGTCTTGGACATCCTCCAAGCCAGCCCGGGATACATGTGGGTGCCGCAGTCAGCATGGGTGAGCTCGTTAAAGAATTCCCGCTCCCTGACATGGGGGTCGGTGTAGGCATCCCTCTCGTCCATCACCAGCCCTGCAGGAACCCCTTCAGCCTGGAGGATGTGCATCACCTCGCACTTGCCAAGCCGCCCGGTCCATTCCTCGATATGCATATCAAGCTCATCGTGATTCTTAAGGCGACTTTGATGATCGGCAAATTTCTCATCCCTGGTCCACTCCGGGTCGCCCAGCGCACGGCAGAAGCCCCGCCACTCCTCTTCGCTGCCGATGGTGATATTAACCCAATCGTCGCGCCCCCAGCAGCGATAGCAGCCTTGCACCGCCCCGTGATAATCACGATTTCCCAGCCGCTCGGTGATGCGCTGGTTCATGGTGTAGTCCATCACCGCCTCCCCTAAATGGGGGATGGTAGCCTCAGACTGAGCCATGTCAATATACTGACCCTTTCCGGTGCGGCGGCGGCGGTAGAGCGCCATCAATGCGGCAAAAGCAGCGTGGGCGCCTGCGGCCTCATCGGTATGATAGAGCGTGGTACTAGCGGTGAAGTCCATATCGGTATAGCCCCTGATATAGGTATGACCGACAAATCCCTCCTGGTGAGCGCCCAAGACCCGGTAGTACTTATAGGGGCCAGACTGGCCGAAGCCGGAGAGGGAGAGCATGATCAGGTCCGGCTTTACTTCCTTGAGCACATCATAGGTCAGCCCCAGTTCCTCCATGACACGGGGTGAGTTACTCTCAATGAAAATGTCGCTTACCCCGATCAGCCGCTTGAAGATCTCCTTGCCCTCAGGCCTCCTCAGGTCCACGGTCATGCCCAGCTTGTTTCGGGCATGGGAATTAAACAAGGTAAACCGATTCCATGGTGTAGCCGAGGGATCGTAGCCCCGCAACATATAGGCTGCATAGCTGCTCCACACCTGGTTAACCTGCATCAGCGGTGGCCTGACCATCGAAGTGCCCCTGGTATAGACGGGGAAATGATGCCGGGACTCAACCCTGATCACCTCAGCCCCCCAGTCAGCGAGCAGCATGCAGCAGAAGGGTCCTGCCCAAATGGGGCAAAGCTCAACCACCCTTACCCCTTCCAATGGTAACTTAGCCATTTCCATCCCTCCTAAATGAGCCCATTCTCCTTGAGCCTCACCAGTTCCTTTTTGGTGTAACCCAGCTTGCCATAGACCTCCTCGTTGTGCTGACCAAGGAGGGGAGCAGGCCTCCTAATCACCCACGGCATTTGCTCCGCCTTGCTCGGTGCCCCGGGGTAGGTGAGCTTTCCTGTCACGGGATGCTCGATCTGGACCCAAAATTCCCTCTGCCACCAGTGGGGATCATCGAGCACCTCCTCCATGTTGTTAATCGGTCCACAAAGAACCCCTGACGCCTGCCCCTTGGCAACGATCTCCTTCTTGGTGCGCTCCATGATCCAGGGATACCAGATCTCCTCGAACTGCTCCTTATGACCTGGCATCTGCTGCGCCAGAACGGTCGAGAACCGGGGGTCATTTTCCAGCTCGGGCATGTCCAGCATCTTAGCCACGCTGGGCCAGAGCATGCCTACAGCGGCGAGTTCAAAATAGCCATCGGCGCAGGGCCAGATGCCGCCGGGGTATGCTCTTCGATCCCGAGGGTCTGCCCTCGCGGTTGTTGCCTTATTGTACTGGTAGGCTAGAAGCTGGGCCATCCTGCGATCAATGGTGCCGAGCTGGGTTTCCATCAGGGAGACATCGACGTGTTGCCCCACTCCCTCCTCGCTGGCAACGAGGAAGGCCATCATGGTGGCTATCCCCGCCATGGTTCCTCCCTGATACTGAATTACGTTTCCCCCCTTCTTCAGCGGCTCCCGTTCCGGAAGCCCGATTTGATTCATAGCACCGCCCATGCCATAGATGATCAGTTCAGAAGCTTTGAAATCGCGGTAAGGGCCAGTCTGACCGAAGTTGGAGATCGAGGTCACCACCAGCTTAGGGTTGACCTTCTCCAGGGCCTCGTAGTCCAAGCCGAGGCTGGGCATCACCCGAGGGCTGAAGCTCTCAACAAGGATGTCCACATCCCTCACCAGCTCCTTGATCACCCCCTGTCCCCACTCGCTTTTCAGGTTCAGGGTAATACCCCTCTTATTGGTATTGAGATGAAGAAAGAGTCCGCTCTTTTCAGGATGGGGATCATCCCTAAAGAAGGGCCCCATTTTGCGGGCTGGGTCACCGTCGGGTGGCCTCTCCACCTTGATCACATCGGCACCGTAGTCAGCGAGAAGCTTGGTGCAGTAGGGGCCAGCAATATACCAGGTGAGATCCAGCACCCTGACATCAGATAAAACTTGTTCCGCCACGGTTCCCTCCTCTGATGAAGTTCCTCGTCGAAGCTCGACCCTGCAGGAAAACTGGCACCCATTATAATGAAGTTCGCAGGACGTTTCCACCCGTAGCGACAATGCCACCCAAAGTTGAGTGAAATTTTGATTGACAAGCCTGAGATTGCGCTTCTATAATATTGCTTACTTTGGCACACGACGACAAGATTGGGCCAAGCACGGCCTATCGAGGTGTGATATGGGAAATCTCAGGGAAGATTTAATTGAAAGCGCAGCTAAGGATTTGATAAATAGCAGCTACGCAATTGCCCTAACTGGCGCTGGAATTTCAACCGAGTCAGGAATCCCTGACTTCCGAGGGCCATCGGGAATTTGGACCAAAGATCCCAAAGCAGAAAGAAGAGCTTACCGAAGCTATCAAAGATTCCAAGAGGATCCCAAAGGATGGTGGGAGGAAAGATTATCCACCCCTGTTAGTCTATTTGGGGACTTGGAAAAGGTGATGCCAAATCCTGGGCACCTTGCTTTGGCTGAACTAGAAAGAATGGGTATCTTGAAATGGGTAATCACTCAAAACGTTGATGGTCTTCATGAAAAGGCGGGCTCCGAAAATGTTTTGGAATACCATGGCTGCGCTTTTAAGCTAAGGTGTGTTGCTTGCGGTTCAAGATTTAAGCGAGATGAATTTGACTTGGAAAAATTAAAGACAGAAAATCAATTGCCGCCTCGCTGTCCAAAATGTGGAGGAGTAATAAAGAGCGATACCGTTGCTTTTGGAGAGCCAATTCCCTCAGATGTCGCCCATCAAAGTTTAGCCGAGGCCTGGAAATGTGATTTGATGCTAATTTGCGGAACTTCAGCCGTGGTTTATCCTTTCGCTAATTTACCGATAACAGCTCGGGAAAGGAGAATTGAAAAAGAAAAGGCAACTGAAACCGGCCTATATGTGGCAGAAAGAATCCCGGCTGTGATCATAATTGAGATAAATGCCGAGCC
>DAOUOW010000031.1 GCA_030626475.1 Chloroflexota bacterium
ACCTCGGGACATTTCTTCCGAATCGCGTAGCGCCTCCTCAGCCCGCTTGCGCTCGGTGATGTCCCGGGCGATGCCTATGACCTCGACCGTGCCTCCCCTTTCCACAGGAATACTGGTTATCTCAATGCTGACCCGAGAGCCGTCCTTCCTGATCAATTGGTATTCATCGGGCCCTGATGGCTCACCCTTAATACTTTTCTCCAGTGCCTCTATAGCCTGTGGAAGATACTCCTCAGGGAGAAGCCCAACCTCAAGGAAATTCTTGCCGATGAGCTCTTCTCTGGAGTAACCTGTCATTTCCTCGGCTTTCCTATTTCCAACTATAAATTTACCCTCAAGATCATGGAGCCAAATGCCATCAGGGGCATTCTCTATTAGAGCCCTTAGCCTGCCTTCGGCTGCCCTCAGCTCCTCCTCAGCCCGCTTGCGCTCGGTGATGTCCCTGAGGAGCATGGAGTACGCACGTTCGCCCTCATAGGTGATCTCCTTAAATCTGACCTCGAGGGGCACGCTGCTCCCATCTCCTCGCTGAATCGTAAATTCCTCTATCTCTGGTGGCGGCTCTGCACGCCTGGTCTTTTCATAGATTTGTCTCGCCTTCTCACGGCTATCAGGGGTCAAATGCTGCAGGAAGGACCCACCAATTATCTCCGCCAGAGGTGTTCCCAGGAATTCGGCAACTCTCTTATTGGCAAAGAGCACCTTGTTGCCTAGAACCACCATATAGCCATCATTGATGTCATCCACCAGATGCCGGTACTTCTCCTCCTCCACCCGCCTGCGCTCGGTGACGTCCCCGACAACGGCAGCAACAGCAGGCTCACCCTCATATTCATTCATTTCTCTACCGGATGTCTGTGCTTCTACTGGAATGCCTCGAGCTGCTTTACCGTCCATTGCTCTCCTCCACGGTCTCAGCGTACTCCAAGACCTCTCCCATAAACTCTGCGGAGATGGCAAGCCAATTGAGGTATCGAGAGGACAGCTGCTGAGTCCTGAAAAAAAGGTTCCATACCCCGCAGACCCTACCCGCCGACTTTATAGGAAGACTGTAGAAGGAGCAATATCCCTCCTTCTTGGGAATCTCCCTGGGGAATCCAGCCTCCTGGGGAAGGTCAGCAACGAAGACGGGCTGCCCTGTGGAGGCGACAAACCCTATAATCCCCTCACCCAGCCTGACGGGAGTTGCCTCCGCCTCCTTAACACATGCCTCAGATAGCCCGCGATGGCATGAATAGGTGAGTTCCCCCGTTTTCCCATCAAGCAGGTAGATCTCCGCTCCCTCCACCCTTGGGTCTTGCAGCGTAGCCCCTAAGGCAGAGTCGAGGATCATCTCCAGGGGATCATCCATCATGAGTCTGGTATGTCGGGCGTTCCTCATTGCTTCCTTACCGATCATCAGGCCTCTAGACCTCCACTCCTTACAATTCTGATGTAGTTATTTTGTTCGATTTTATCCAACCTTAACCACCATAGCATTATTCTGGCAACAGCGGAAGCGACCTTAGCACGATTTTCAGTCGGAAAAAGGTCGTAGAACCTTTGGCCAGCAACAATTCAGCCTAAAGGTCTTCTCAAAAGTTTTACCTTTTATCCTAAATGGTGAGCCACGTTGTCTATATAGATAGAGCTTCTCGTTCAGAGGTTCTATCTTTTTCTATGGGCGTGGGGGTGGTATAATCGATGACCACCTGCCCCGGCTCAAACCCGAGCCTCTCTGTGAAAAGGAGGCATTATCAAGGTACCAAAGCTGTCTACTGAAGCTCTAGCCCGTGGCAGCGGCCGGCGACCGTGGCTCACCATTGGCGTCTGGGCCGTGATCCTCTTCCTTGCTGTAGCCCTCGTATTCACCTTCCTTGGAGACGCGCTGACCAACGAGATCGAGGTTACGAGCAACCCCGAGTCCAATCAGGCGGACACTTTGCTTGAGGAACGCCTTCGGGGCCCACATAAGGCCACCGAGATTGTCATCGTTAGGTCGGAGAACTTGACGGTGGACGATCCAGCTTTCCAAGAATTCGTGGAGGATCTGTGTGACAGCATCATGGCCCTCGGGAGTGACGTCATTGAAGAGGGAACGCATTACTACCTCATGGGCTACGAACCGCTGGTTTCCGCTGACAGGCGCACCACCATTATGCCGTTAATCATGGCAGGAACGCTCGATGACGCCTCCGACAACATCGGCCAGGTCCGCGAAGTCATCCAGGAGGCTGATGGCCAGGGTGAGTTCGAGGTTTTGGTCACAGGTGAGGCAAGTATCGGCAACGATTTCCGTGAGGGGGCGCAGAAGGACTTGGAGACCGCAGAACTCTTCGGTGTCCCTGCGGCGCTGATTATCCTTGTGCTGGTATTCGGCGCCATTGCTGCGGCTATCATACCTCTAGTGCTGGCAATAGTCTCCATCGCTGTGGCATTAGGGGCTACGGCGCTCATCGGGCAGGCCTTTGAGCTTTCTTTCTTTGTCACAAACATGATTACCGCAATGGGTTTGGCCACTGGCATTGACTATTCGCTCCTTATCATATCCCGATATCGGGAGGAGCGTAGCCGAGGTCTAGAGAAGATTGACGCCATCGCGGTTGCGGGGGCAACAGCCAGCCGTGCTGTGTTCTCCAGTGGAATGGCCGTAGTTCTGGCGCTCCTTGGCATGCTAATCGTGCCGATCACCATCTTTATTAGCTTGGCGACGGGGGCCATCCTAGTAGTCATCGCTGCCGTGATGGCCTCACTGACCCTGTTGCCAGCAGTGCTCAGCCTCATGGGCGACAAGGTTAACGCCCTGCGTGTACCTCTTATTACACGGCGGCGCTCGGCCAAGCAAGATGAAGAGAAGAGAGGCGGTTTCTGGGATTGGGTCTCGCGGGGTGTCATGCGGCGTCCAGTTGTCAGTATTGTGGTGACCGCAGGACTGCTGTTGGCCGCTGCTATACCTGCCTTCGATATCAACATCGGGCACGCCGGCGTCAGCACTCTTCCCGATGGCATCCAATCTAAAGAAGGGTTCCTCATTCTGGAAGAGGAGTTTTCCTTTGGACTGGTGACGCCTGCGGAGATCGTCATCGATGGTGAGATCGACTCGGAGGCCGTGCAGGGAGGCATTGAGCGCCTGCAAACCACCCTTGAATCAGATCCAGCCTTTTCTGGCCCATTCCGCCTCGAACGCAATTCTAGCGAAGACCTTGCTCTTCTGTCGGCACCGGTGTCGGGAGACTTCACCGGGGATGAGGCAATCGATGCTATAAAAAGACTGCGCGCCCAATATATCCCGGAAGCATTCTCCGGGGTTCAGGCTAACGTCCTGGTTACGGGAGCAACGGCCATTATGATTGACGCTTTCGATGTGACGAGCGACTATACTCCTATCGTATTCGCGCTGGTCCTTGGATTGAGTTTTGTGCTGCTGACCCTGGCATTCCGCTCCCTTGTTGTTCCAATTACGGCAATCATTATGAATCTGCTCTCTGTGGGAGCAGCTTATGGACTGGTGGTCCTCGTCTTTCAGAAGGGTGTTGGAGCCGGCGTGTTGGGCTTCCAGCAGGCAGATACATTTGAGATGTGGCTCCCGCTATTTCTTTTCTCCGTGCTTTTTGGCCTGTCTATGGACTATCACGTTTTTCTGTTAAGCCGCATCCGCGAACGTTTTGATCAGACGCACAACAACAGCGAGTCGGTTGCCTTCGGGCTGTGGTCAACAGGCCGCATCATCACTGGCGCTGCCCTCATCATGGTAGCTGTCTTCGCTGGCTTTGCCAGCGGCGACCTGGTCATGTTTCAGCAAATGGGTTTCGGTCTCGGGGTAGCGGTGTTTCTCGATGCCACCATTGTACGTTCGCTTCTGGTGCCGGCTACTATGAGGTTGCTTGGAGCACGCAACTGGTATCTGCCAAAAGCGCTGCAATGGCTGCCGGACCTGCGGCCGAAGGGACGGAAGGGGCTGTAACGGACGCGTGTCGCCTTCACATCGCTTGAACAGTTGTCCAGAATGTGCAATGCAATAGCAATAGACGCAGTCACAATGACCTGCCGCTTCTCCAGATCGCGGGCGATTGCACTAGCGGTTTGTTCAATGGCCACAGTGGAGAGTCCATTCCTTGTGGCACAGAGATTTGCTAGACACGTAGGGGCTACGCCACTAGCTTACCCTCTGGTGTTCCGCTAAGGTTGACAACTGGTCTCAATCGTCTTAAAGTATGCGTTACCAAAACGTCCCCATGTGGCTGACAGCCTACACCCGCTATTCACGTGACTTTGGCAGATAAATTGCTAATAGGAGGTTAAGATGGGGGAGATAACTGGAGGAGAGCTCATCCTCAAGCACTTGGCACAGGAGAAGGTAACCCACATTTTCGGGGTGCCCGATTTTGCCTATAACCCCATATTGGGCAAGCTGGACAAATACGGAATCAGACTCATCACGCCTCGCCATGAGGCTGCGGCCGCCCACATGGCCGATGCCTTCTACCGTGCCTCAGGGCAGGTAGCTGCCACACTTTCGGGGGCTGGTCCTGGTGCCTACTTTACGGTTACCGACTTGGCTAAATGCCGCGGTCTATCCGGGTCCTTTCCCCGGGCTACCGCCACGTGATGGGCCAAGAGGTGCAAAGGCATAATAGCAACCAGAGGATAGAAAATCTCTTGTACCTCGGGAATTCTGATCCACTCGTCATAGCTGTCGTTGTTCTCAGCGCAGATGCCGATCACATAGCCCCCCCGCGCCTTTATTTCCTCCACACTATTCAGCGTTTCATAGAATGTGTCATCTCTGGCGCAAATAGCAACGATTGGTGTTCCCTCCTCTATGAGGGCCAGGGTGCCATGCTTTAGTTCTCCCGCTGGCATGCATTCGGCGTGAATGTAAGAAATCTCCTTAAGCTTCAGCGCTCCTTCAGCCGCAATGGCGAGGTTGAGTCCCCGCGCTATGTAAAAGAAATTGTTCTCATTCTTCGTTCTCTGGGCTAGCTCCTTGAGCTTCCCATCGATTTGTTCAAAGTTCTCTTGGATTTGCCTTGGGACAAGCTCTAGTTTTCGGATGCCTTCCTCCAGTTTGCCCATGAGGGCAAAGGCTAGCAAGTAGAAGATCACCACCTGACCTATAAAGGATTTTGTTGCCGCTACGCATATCTCGGGCCCACAATTGATGTAAATGACCTTATCGCTAACCCTGGCGAGTAAGGACCCCACAACGTTGACGATGGAGAAAACCCTCACCCCTCTAGCTTTCGCCCTTTTCACCCCATCAATGACGTCGGCTGTCTCGCCGCTTTGGGAAACAGCAATGACCAAGGTATCCTTAGCCATGGAATCGGTGAAATAGTGAAATTCGGAGGCGGTGAGAACATGGCACAGTTTGCCCCCAAGCTTGGAGAGGAGATAACTGCCCAGGAGCGCCGCATGGCGAGAGCTGCCACAGCCAGTTATCACTACCTGTCTCGCCCTAGATATCTCCCGGGCCAGTTCCGTAATCAATCCTCTATCCTGCATCAATGCCCTGAGTATTGCTTGGGGCTCCTCCGTAATCTCTTTGAGCATGAAAGAGTCATAGCCCTCTTTTGTTGCTTCCTCCCACTTAGAATCCACCTTTTGCCCTTCCTTGGCGATTTCCTCTCCATGGCGATTAAGGAACGAGACTCCTCCTTTGGTCAAGGATGCAACCTCGCCTTCCTCTAGGAAAACGACCTCATTGGTTTGATCGAGGAAGGAGAAGGTGTCGCTGGCTACAAAGTGGCTATTTCCATTCAGCCCTACTATGAGGGGGCAGTCTTTGGCTGTTGCCACTATCTTTTCAGGTTCCCTGGAGGAGACCATAGCAATGGCATAGGAGCCCTTCAGGCGATCCATAGCTCGGAGAAGGGCCTCCTCAAGTGAGCCGCTTTCCTCAATATAGTCTTCCATCAGGTGGCAGAGCACCTCGGTGTCAGCCTCAGAGACAAATTTATGCCTCCCTTCTAGCTCCGCGCGAAGCTCTTGGTAGTTCTCTATGATTCCGTTATGGACCACAGCTATTTGTTTCCTGCAGTCAAAGTGTGGATGGGCGTTTACTCGGTTAACCCTGCCGTGAGTTGCCCAGCGAACATGAGCAAGGGCTATTTCTCCAGGTAGTCGGTCTAGCTTGTGTTTGCGCTGAACATCGGCTATGCTTCCAACATCCTTTTGGAAATAGATCCTGCCATTAGAGACGCTAACCATGCCTGCGGAGTCGTAGCCACGATATTCTAGTCTGGAGATTGCCCTGAGGACCACAGGAGCTGCTGGCTGATCTCCAATAAATCCCACTATTCCACACATCTCTTTTTCGAACTACCTCCTTCTATTTCAACCTGGGCTTATTTGCCTTTCGACGAGCTGGTTAGCACTGTCGAGTAGGATCATCCTCTTTGGCCCCAGGTCACGCCTCAGCATAACATGGGGACCGACGATGGAATTGGGCCCAATCCTGACTCCAGGCATAAGGCTGACATTGATCCCAGTTTTCGAATCGGCACCGATTATCGCCCCCAGCTTATCAAGTCCGGTATCTAGGGTCTCACCGCCGCTTTCTATGGCAAGCTTGCCTTCACCCAAACGAAGATTGGCGGTTATCGTTCCAGCTCCAAAGGAGCAGCGGTCAGCTATTATCGAATCACCAATATAGTTCAGATGAAACCAGCACCCATCTCCGATGTAAGAATGCTTGATTTCGGTGGAGAATCCTACCACACAGTCAGCTCCAATGTGAGAGCAGTCTCGGATTAGCGCGTTATTTCCTATGACCGAGTTCTTCCCAATATAGCAGGGTCCTCTGATCACTGCATTCTCCAGAACCCTGACGTTTTCATCAATGGTCACATGGCCCTCGATAGTGGCTTTTTCTGAGATGATTGCCGATGATGCGATGCCTCCCGGCTTTTGATCCAGGAAATATTCCATTGCAGCAAGAAGATGCCAGGGGTACTTGATGGGGCTCCAGAAACCCCCATATTCTACGAGCTTCAGCTTGTGCCCCTCGTTAATCATGCCCTCCAAAGCCTGCTCATAGGCATCAAAGCCTTTGTCCTTCACCTTGGCCAAGCACCGAAAAAGGGCCGTGGCATCCCGATGAAGATGGACCACGATGTTCACCACATTGCTCGGTTCCTCTCCCCTTCTCGGCTTTTCCACGATGTGAAGGATATCCTTTTCTTCGTCCACCACTAGATAACCGCCGGGGAAGTATTCCTTTACCCTTGTGCCCAGAATGTAGGTGGAGGCGGAGCCGCCTTTCCGCGCTTCAAGAATGGTGGCATAGGCGGACCCCTCAAAGATATCGCTGGGGTTAACTACAATAATCTCATCCTCTGCCAGCTTTTGGACACTTTGAACTGCATCGGCCATCCCCGATGGCTCTCCCTGGGTAGCCAGAGCAATGCGAGCCTGGGGAAATCTTGGAACGAGCTTCCTTAATCTCTCAATGTTTTGCTGATTTCCGACAATGACAATGTCATTAAGCCCGGCAGCCAAAGCTTGCTCAATCTGGTACTCCAGCAATGTCTTCCCCAGGAATTTGAGTAGAAACTTGTCCCCGGCGATGGGAAACATCCTTTTCCCCGCGCCACCGCACAAGAAAACAACCTGCAACGCTTGCCTCTTTTGCTAGTAGCTTATTTCGAGCCTGCGGAAAGCCTCAGCCAGGGGAACCCCCTGGCTTTGCCCCATCGTCGATGCCCGCTCCTTGATTCGCTGTTTTAAAATCTCTGCATGTTGACCCACCTGGCTGGCATGACAGCTAAGAGCAGCTAGCTTGATATCAAAGGTCTCACTGATGTCGATGTACGTGTCAGGTTCATCAGAACCCCAAAGGTAGATCTCCTTTACCTTGTGAGGCGCCAGCCCCTCGGCTATATGCTCAGGATAAGAGAGGTGATCGCGGGCATAGGGGAAGATGGCATCTAGGGTGACTCTACCGGTGATGCGATGGTCGCGGTGCCACAGGTATCTGCGGTAAGGATCGGTGGTCATCACTACATCGGGGTGATGCTTTCTAATCAATCGCACCAGCTCCCCACGAAAAGCAGGGGTATCCTCCAAAACCCCATCGGGGTAGCCGAGAAAGATGACCTCGCTAACACCCAGGATTTTGGCAGCCTCCCTTTGCTCCTGCTGCCGAATTTGGGCTAGCCTCTCCGAGGTCATATTTGGGTCTGAGCTTCCTTTGTCGCCGTTGGTGCAGACAACATAGATCACCTCATGTCCCTGTCTAACCCAGGAGGCGATGGTTCCTCCGGCACCGATCTCAGCGTCATCGGGATGGGGGGTCACCACCATCACCCTTATCTCTGCTCCTTCCATTGAAGACCTATCCACTACAGTCGCTCCCTCAGATTGTATCACAGCCATTCTTCGGCTACAATAAAGAAACCTCCCAGGTCGGAGCGCTAAAGGAGGAGAATTGGTCATTATCCGCAATTTCCGCCCCCCTGACCTCGTTGCCTATGTTCAGCTAGTCAACGGGATAGATGAGGTAGACGGGCTGGGCAAGGCTACCTCCGTGGAGCACATGAAGGAGCGCCTGGGGCAACCGAGCTATCATCCTGGGGAGGACTTATTTTTGGCAGAGCTGGATGGCCTTCTGGTGGGCTACGCTGATATGGTGCGCGAGCTGGAGATCGGCAGGGTAATCCTCGATGGCGCTGTTCACCCGGCACACCGCAGTCGGGGTGCGGGCAGCAGGCTGCTCGAGATAGCCATCAATCACAGCCGCAAACTGGGGGCGAAAGTAGTTCAAATTCCCATAGCTCAAGGGATGCAGGCTGGTGAGCACCTTGTTCGGAAAAAGGGCTTTCGGTTGGTGCGTCGTCACTGGCAGATGAGCCTTACCGAATATGGAGGAGGGGCACTCCAGATTCCTCACGGCTTTGAGCTTCGCCACTTCCTCCCCGGTGATGAGGAAAGCCTCTGCGCCCTTCAGAACCTTGCCTTCGCCGGTAGCTGGGGATTTCGCCCCAATACGGTGGCGGATATTTGCCACCTGGTGAATACCAGTTGCTGTCACCCGGAGGGTATCCTGTTTATCAGCGAGGGCCAGAGAAAGGTAAGCTATTGCTTGACCATGGACCACCCTACCGAAAAGGAGAAGGGATACATCCGAATGATGGGGGTGGACCCCGGGTATCGAGGTCGAGGACTGGGTCGGGCGATACTGGTGGCGGGAATCGAGTATCTTAGGAAACGGGGGATGAAGGAGATAGAGCTCTGGGTGGACAGCAGGAACTCCAGCGCCAAGCGCCTCTACTATTCGGCAGGATTTAAAAGGAAAAGCACAACCCTGTGGTATCAAAAAAGGCTAAGCCCCGATTAGCTCCTCATAGACCCTGAGAACCTGACCGGCCACTTTAGACCAAGTATATTTCATCACCGATGAGCGTGCCGCACCTCCCATCCGTCGTCTGAGCTCTTCGTCGCCCAAGAGCAGTTCCAGGCGCTGGGCAAAAGCCTCATGAGAAAGCTTGTCTATGAGATAGCCTGTCTCCCCGTCCTTGATGACGGTCGCCAGGCCACCAACGCGCGAAGCCACCACTGGAGTGCCGCAGGCCAAAGCCTCAAGAGCCACCAGACCAAAGCTCTCATGGTAGGAAGGAACGACACAGACATCGGCGGCATTATAGAATAGAGGCATCCGCTCATGTTCCACAACGCCTAAGAAGGTTACTTTATCCCCAATGCCAAGCTCACCCGACAGGGAGCGCAGCCGAGCCACTTCGCCATCGCTTTCTGAATCTGTACCCAGGATGAGGAGGCGCAGGTCATCCTTATCTTCAAGGCACACCACGGCGCGAAGGAGGATGTCGATCCCCTTGAAGGGCTCGATCCTGCCCGCGAAAAGCAGGATCTTGGAGTGCCCAAGAAGGCCCAGCTCACGGCGCGCCTCTTCCGTATCCATGGGATGAAAAAGCTTGAGGTCAACCCCGCAGGGGATGACCTTGACCTGGTCAGGCTGTGCCCCATAGATATGCATCAGGTTATCCTTCTCCTCGGCGGTGAAGGCGATTATGCCGTCGGCTAAAGCTATAGCCTTTCTTTCCGCTTCAAGGCGCAGCTCGGGCTCCATTTCAGCTGGTCGGGCCCGATTCTTCACCTCTCCCAGTGTGTGGAAGGTGGCAACGTGCGGTATTATCAGTTGGGCCTTGAGTTCCTCCGCCGCCCACGCCGAGAGCCAGTAGTGACTATGCAAAAGGTCGTATGCCGTCCCTTCCCTCTCTAAGAAACGGCGGAGGTGGGACAAGAATTGAGGAAGGCAGTGATAGATATCCGGTTTCGGCATGTCTTCCTGCTCGCCGGCGGCGATATGGATGAGACGAGCCTTCTCTCCTATCTTCATCACCTCGGGCTCCGTGGGATCGTGCCAGCGGGTGAATACATCCACCTCCACCCCAAGCTTGCCCAACTCCCAGCTGAGCTGCCGCAGGTAAAGGTTCATGCCACCGGTATCCTTGCTTCCCAGGGGCCTCAGCAGGCAGCCGTGAACGCTTATCTCAGCGATGCGCATAGTGTCAGCCCCTTGAAATCACACAGCGGAATATAGGCACATCCTGACCGCCAAGGTCGTATTTATAGGGCTCGGCACCCCGGAGGAAATCGAAACGCCTCTTCCCTTCGAGGATAGCCTCCCTGATGCAGAAGGCCTTGCACAGCAGGCCGACACTGAGGGAAGCATAACCCGGGTCATATCCGCTGTTATAAAGATGGAAGTGGTCCCAACAGTCGAAGCAGATGGCTGAGGCTACTCGCTGCCCCTCCACCTCAAGGAAGGCCAGTCTCAGGTAGCGTTTTGGCGCCACAGAGTTCGCCATGGCCTTAAAAAAACCGCTCATCTGGTCTGTCATGAACTCCTTTTTGTCGTCCTTACCTTGCGCGAAGAGCCTGAAGAAGTCTTCCAAATCCTGGGGGAGCCGCTCCTTTTCCGCGATGGTATAGAAGCGGGTTGACTTTGTTTGGTCGAGGCGCCGCAGCTTGCGTCTGAGCTCGTGGCGGTCCTTCCTCCTTAGCTGAGAGAGGTACTCCTCCCAGCTTGAGGGAAGGGCAAGCTGAGGGCTAACATCCTCCTTTGTTATCTCGACCCGATAGCCCCTTCGCTCGGCCAGGGGGGCAAAATGGCTCAGGGCGAGAGAATCGGGAAGCAGTGACTGGAGATCAATGGAGTTCCAGCCCATGGGTTCAAGGCAATCCATAAGCTGCGAGAAAACGGCAACCTCTTGACCCCGGCGAACTACAAAGTCCATATAGTCGCAAACATCGCTACTGCCGATGAAGGAAATTCTCTCCCCTTTATGCATTAAGGGAGCGATACCTACAAGTTCAGCACCCTGCTGAACCGAGAGGAGCAATAGCTCGCTACCGCTGCCAAAGGCCTGCCACCACGCCGTTTGCCACTGGGGCGTGAAGAAGATGTGGCTAGTGGGAGACGATAACAGGAGCTCCTCCCAGGCCGTCTCCAAGCTGGAGAAATCTTCAGCCTCAATGGAATAGCCCATCGCCTGCCAAGTATAGCATCCCTGTGCTGTTGTGCCAACAAACTCTTTGACACTGTGTCCCTTTTGCCTTATAGTTCCACTATCGTCCACGGCAACCGGGAGGTGAAATGAGCTGGCATTACGACGGAGAGATTCGGATCAAGAAACTGGAGATCCAGCCCTTCGGCACCAATTGCTATATCGTGGTTTGCCCCCAAAGCGGTGAGGGGGTCATTGTGGATACCCCGGGAGAGGCTTCTAGGATTCTAGCCCAAGCCGAGGATGTCAGGGTAAGATACATAATAATCACCCACACCCATCTCGATCACCTGGGCGCTTTTACAGAGGTGAGGGATAAGCTCAAGGCTCCCGTGGCCGTCCATCCTTCGGAAGCGGATGTCCTTCCCTCACCGCCTGACCTAACCTTGGCCGATGGCGATTTGGTGAACTTCGGCACAGTGAGCTTAAGGGTGCTTCATACCCCAGGCCATTCACCGGGCAGCTTGTGTCTGCTTTTGGGGAAGCACCTCTTCTCCGGGGACACCCTCTTCCCTGGAGGCCCGGGCAAGACGGGGACCCCCGCCGCTTTCGAACAGATCGTTAACTCCATCACCGAGAAGCTCTTCGTTCTCCCCGATGAAACGCTGGTGTATCCTGGCCACGGCGAGGATACCATCCTGGGCAAGG
>DAOUOW010000035.1 GCA_030626475.1 Chloroflexota bacterium
GACGCCTTCTCTATAAGGGGGGCGAAGAGGTCGGTTTCATAGACCGATGGCTTCCCCTGCATCGCAGCCGCCGTTCGCTCCAGGCCCATCCCGGTGTCAATATTGGGCTTAGGCAGGGGCAGGCGCCTGCCATCACTCTGCTGGTCATACTGGGTAAAAACCAGGTTCCAGATCTCGACGAAGCGACCGCATTCGCAGTTGGGGCCGCATTCGGGCTTGCCACAGCCTACGCCCGGTCCCAGGTCGTAGTGAATCTCGCTACAGGGACCACAAGGTCCCGTTTCGCCAGCGGGCCCCCAGAAGTTATCCTCCTCGCCAAAGCGAAGTATCCTGTCCTCGGGAATCCCCTCCTCTCGCCAGTAACCAAAGGCCTCGTCATCATCGAGGAAGATGGTGATCCAGAGCCGTTCTGTTGGCAGCTCCAGACGCTGGATAACAAACTCCCAGGCCCAGGCGATGGCTTCCTTCTTGAAGTAATCGCCAACACTGAAGTTGCCCAGCATCTCGAAGAAGGTGAGATGCTTGGAATTGCCTACAGAGTCGATGTCCGTAGCGCGACAGCACTTCTGACAAGATGCCATGCGGGGGTTGGTCGGAACAGCTTCCCCGGTGAAGTAATGCTGGAACTGCACCATGCCCGCACTGGTCAGAAGCAAGGTCGGGTCTGCCTGGGGCACCAGGGAGGAGCTTGGGACCACCTCATGACCCTTCTCTTTAAAAAAATGGAGGAATACCTCCCTGATTTGGTCGCCGGTCACTTTTCGTCACCTGAAGTGGGAAATGTGTTATTATTAACCTTCCCGATTTTAGTGTAACCAAGACTCATATGTCAATGAGGCGATTCAGGCTGTTAGCTATCAGGGCTGACTTGACAAACTTGCAGTCTGTGTGTTAATTTTGAGTCCCTTCCCAGAAAGACGCGTCTTGATACCCGAATCTAAACAACAAAAAATGCCAGTCGATGAGGGGGGTGATGACTCCGATTCGCTGGGATAACAGCAGGGCTCAGTTGAGTCCATCGTGTCAGGAATTGTTGGAGCGAAAGGGCCTCATCCTCGCCAGCAACCGAGGTCCTATCGAATACCACATCAACGCCGATGGGAAACTACAGTGGCGTCGGGGCAGTGGTGGTGTGGTTACTGCCCTTAGCGCTATCAGCCAATATGTGGATCTCACCTGGGTTGCTAGTGCTATGGGGGAAGCAGACCGCCGCGCTGCAGAGCGAGCTCGGGGGGATCATTTTGAGGCACCGCTACAGGGACATAAGCTTCACCTCCGCTTCGTAGTTTCCCCAGGAAATACATACCACAAATTCTACAGCATCTTTTGCAATCCTCTGCTATGGTTCATGCAGCATTATATGTGGAACTCGGCCCACACCCCTAATGTTGATGCCAAAGTATATGATGCCTGGGAAAATGGCTATATGGCGGTGAACAAATCCTTTGCCCAGGCAGTTGTTGCTGAAGCCTCGGGATATGATCAGCCCCCCCTGATAATGCTTCACGATTATCATCTATATCTGGCCGCAGGTTACATTCGAAAGCAGATACCAAATGCCATCCTTCAACACTTCACCCACATCCCGTGGCCTGGACCTTACTACTGGCAACTCCTTCCCTGCTCGATGCGTAAGGCAATCTGTGAGGGGCTTTGCGCTAACGATATCGTTGGCTTGCAAACAACGAGGGATGTGCAGAGCTTCTTACATACCTGCGAAGTCTTCATTGAAGGGGCCAAGGTTGACTATGCGAATCGCACCGTCTTGATTAATGATCATCAGACCAAGGTCAATTCTTATCCTATATCTGTCGATGTTGCACACCTGCGCAGCGCAGTCAACAGCTCATGGGTGGAAGAATATGAAGAAAAGCTGCGTCCCTTATGTCGGGCAAAGACCATCGTTCGGGTAGATCGCATGGAGCCGAGCAAGAACATCGTGCGCGGTTTCAGAGCCTTTGATATGATGCTTGAGCGTCATCCTGAATTCATCGGCAATGTCAACTTCCTCGCTTTTTTAGTCCCATCGCGCACCCATATCAGGCAGTATCAAAGATATGCCCTGGAGGTCAAGGAGATCATCGATGCCATAAACAGCAAATATGGCAACGAGAAGTGGCAACCGATAACGGTTTTTTATGAGAATAACTATCCGCAGGCGATCGCCGGTATGCGCTTCTACGATGTTCTGCTGGTAAATCCTGTCATCGACGGGATGAATCTGGTGGCTAAGGAGGGACCCACGGTCAATATCCGTGACGGCGTCTTGGTGCTGTCAGAGACCGCTGGTGCCCATGAGCAGCTTGGTGAGCATGTCCTTACCATAGGGCCAACGGATCTGGAGGCAACCACAGAGGCGCTTCATCAGGCACTGACGATGCCTGCTGCGGAGAGAAAACGCCGAGCTGCCGCACTGAGAAAATCCGTGGAAGAATACGACATTACCGTGTGGCTTCAACGCCAGCTTGAGGATATCACTGCCTTAGTCTGGGAACGGTTTCTACAACCCATTTAAGAAATCGCTCCACATCCCTTACCCCGTTGAGGGTGAAATCAGCCTCTTTTTCCACTAGCGATGAAGTCTCTTCATCAATGACCCCCAGGGATAAACCTCTAAACGAGGAGCTTTTCCGTCTGCTATGTATGGCAACAAAGGCATCGACATCGGTAATATCATCACCGAGATACATCCCACCCTTGAGGCAGTATCGGTCCACCAGCATCTCGACCGCAGCCCCCTTATTCACCTCCAGAGGGGGACGAAGCTCCACTACCATCCTTCCCTCGGTGATCCGGAACTCCCTGGCTACGGCTGAGGCTGATACCTTCTCCAGGATATATCTTCTAGCTAGCTCCCTATCGGGGCATTGGCGATAATGGATGGAGAGTGCCAATCCCTTGTCCTCGAAGGCGATGGCCTCCAGTGAGAGGAGGCCCTTTAACTCCGCTAGAGCCTGCGCTACCTTGTTACGATACTCCTCGGCCCCTTTCACAAATTCCACGGTTCCATCGTTCCATTGCTCCAGACCATGATTGCCGATATACACCATGCCCTCGACAGCGATCATCTCCCTTGCTTGCTGTGCCGGACGCCCAGAGATAACAGCCACCAGGTCCAGTTGCTTGGTTAGGGCAGCCAGGCTTTCACGGCACACCTGGGATACCCGTGCCTCTCCCGGCGAGGGAGCGATCTCGCTTATCGTGCCATCGACATCGGTGATCAACCCCAGCGGGGAGAGGGCTAGTAGCTCTCGAACAGAGTCCAGATGGTCAAAAAGGTAGGGCATTTGCTCACTTTGGGCGCTTAAGGAGTATCTATTCCCCCTCCTCTTCTTCAGTTGGGGGCAGAACCTCGCTCGGTGGTTCTGGCGGTGGTGGCGCCTCAGTGGGGCCTGCGGGTGGTGGTGTGCTGCCGAAATATACCTTGGTATGAGGCCAGGGGATCTCGATGCCTTCCTCGTCGAAAACCTTCTTTATCCTCCTCCTCAGCTCTCCCATTACATCCCACTGCCTGATGGGCTTGGTCTCCCCCAGTATCTTGAGCGCAATCCCTGAATCCTCAAAGGCGTCCACCCTCAGCACGTGAGGCGCACCAAGGATAAGCTCACCCCAGTAGGGGTCCTCGGCCATCTCTTTGCCTATCCTGTTTAAGACTTCGATCACGCGGTCTAGGTCCTCGCCATAACCTACCGAGATGTTTATATTAACTCGCGACCACTCCTGAGTGAAGTTGCTCGCCACCCTGATCTCCCCGTTGGGGACGACATGCACTATGCCATCGAGGTCTCTGAGGACGGTTCGTCTCACGTTTATCTCCTCTACCAGACCGGCGATGTCGGCGATCCTCACCACATCGCCCACTGAGTACTGGTTTTCGATGAGGATGAAAAGGCCAGCGATGAGGTCCCTGACCAGGCTCTGGGCGCCGAAACCGATGGCAATGCCAGCAATGCCGAATCCAGCGACCACCGGGGTTATGTTGATCCCTATCTCAGAGAGGATCATAAAGGCGGCAGCCACCATGATGAACACCGCTCCCGTGCTCAGAAAAACGCGGGAGAGGGTTTTTATCCTCTGCTCTATCTCCTCCTCAGGCTTTTTCGCCATTCTCTTCGATACTGTAAGCTGCAATGCGCGGGGAATCACCCGGTGTAGAACCAAGTACAAAGCGAAAGAGATGAGGACGACAATAAGAATGCGAACGCCGTGAGAGACAAGCCAATCTGTGACCGTGCTCCACTCCATGATACCTCCTCCGTGGGCAGAGATTTCCTTATTGCATTAGACTTCTTGGTCGATATTGAAGCGCCTCAGCGAGGTGGCTGGCATTGATAGTAGTAGCGCCGGCGAGATCAGCAATAGTGCGCGCAAGCTTGAGAATGCGGTGAAAGGCACGGGCTGAGAGGGTCAATTGTTTCATCGCTGCCCGGAGCAGGCTCTGCGCCTCTGCTTCCACCTGACAGAAATCCCTCACCTCAACCGGCGTCATCTCAGCGTTGCAGGTGAGCTTTGTCCCTTGAAACCGCTGCTGCTGGATGGAACGCGCCCTCTCTACCCTGGAGCGAGCCTCCTCCGAGCTTTCCCCCATCCTCTCCTCGGTCAGTTTCTCATACTCGATACGAGGAACTTGGACAAATATATCGATGCGGTCGAGGAGAGGGCCGCTGATCCGCTTCTGGTAGCGAGAGATCATGCTTGAGGTGCAGGTGCACTCCTTAACCGGGTCACCGTAGTAGCCACAGGGGCAGGGATTCATTGCTCCCACCATCATGAAGTTTGCGGGAAAGGTTACGCTTCCCTGAGCCCGGCTGATAGTGACCACCTTATCTTCAAGAGGCTGGCGTAGCACCTCAAGCACGGCGTGCCCAAATTCGGGAAACTCATCGAGGAAGAGGACGCCGCGGTGGCTGAGGCTGATCTCCCCCGGTCTTGGGAAGCGCCCGCCTCCAACAAGCCCGGCATGGGATATGGTGTAATGGGGTGAGCGGAAGGGGCGCTGAGTGAGCAGAGGGGTGTCTGAGGGCAGAAGGCCGCTCACACTGTAGACCTTGGTCACCTCAAGGGCCTCGTCCATCGTCATTTTGGGCAGGATCGAGGGCAGGGAACGTGCCAATAGTGTCTTACCACTCCCTGGGGGACCGCTCATCACCAGGTTATGCCCGCCGGCTGCGGCTACCTCCAGGGCTCGCTTCACATGCTCCTGACCCTTTATGTAGGCAAGGTCTATTGCCAATCTGCCCATTTCAGGCACAGCCTCCAGGCTGCTCTCGGGGTGATAATCAGCGATGAGCGCCTCGCCACTAAGATGCGACTTAAGCTCAGCCAGGGAGTTTACTGCCACGGTTTTCAGTCCTTCCACCAGGGAGGCTTCCCTGGCATCGGCGGTGGGGACGAAGACGGTAGGAAGCCCTTTCTCCTTGGCTAGAGCCACCATCGGCAGGATGCCGTGAGTGTGGCGCACGCTGCCATCGAGGGACAGTTCCCCCAGGAAAAGCATCTGCGATACGTCTGTCGAGAGCTGCTCCGAGCTGATGAGGATGCCGACAGCGATGGGGAGGTCATAGGCGGGGCCCTCCTTCTTCAGGTCGGCGGGGGCTAGGTTCACCGTGATTCGCTTCATGGGGAAGGTGCAGCCTGAATTCCTTATCGCAGCGCGTACCCGCTCTCTGGCCTCTTGCACTGCGGCATCGGGGAGGCCAACAATGGTCATCGCCGGTAGGCCAGCCGCAATATCAACCTCCACATCAACAATCTGGGCATCAAGACCCACCACTGCGGCACTATTTACCTTCGCTAGCATCCCGGTGTCGTGTTCCTTTCACCTATCGGCTTGTAGCGGCAATTATACTACATGGAAGCTCATGGCTTCAAGACATGCCTATTCTGCCGGGGCTGCTCACGGGCTGCCCCATCTACTATCCGACCGTTTCCTTAGCATACCGGGCACGTCTCATCATGAGGTAGAAAATCCCGACCCCAAAGAGTACGACCACAGCGCCGTAGCGGAAGACATTTTCTATCCCGGAGAAGTCTTGGATAATACCGCCGGCCACCGATCCTATGAGCATGCCTACGGACCAGGACATGCTGTATAGGCCCATTACCGAGCCCATCCCCAGATGTCTGCCCCTTTCCACGGCGATGGCAGTACCCGCAGGCACGGACATACTTTCGAAGAGGCCGGTGATAGCAAATAGCAGCAGGAGGGGAGCAAATCCCGTCATCCACGGCACGGCAAAGGTGCCTATAGCTCCCAGTGTTGCCCCCAGCATCATCAGACGCACCCGGTTTACTCTATCGGCGAGCCAGCCGTAGGGATAGACCAGCACTCCGTTGAGGATCGCCCGCGTAGAGATAACGATGCCGACAGCAGTTGCTGTCGTTCCCAGGTTGTCGGTCATAAAGATGGGTAGGAAGGCGAAAACGCCTCCAAACCCTAGTCCCCATATTAGCTCGAAGGTGCAGATTGCCGACACCACCCTATCCTTGAGGACTCCCAGCATTGGGACTCCTCCGTTTGAGGGGCTTTCCCTTTGAGCCTCAACTCGGGGCTTTGGTAGCAGCAGGGCGACGACGACAAAGGCGATGGCGCTCATCACCATCATCGCCCAAAATGTAGCGTCTGTGCCCAGGCTATCCTTGAACAGCCCTCCTAGAACTGGACCCGCACCCCAGCCCACGAGGAAGGCAACGTTGAACAGCCCCATGTATCTCCCCTCCATCCCCCGGGGAGCGAGGTCCCCCACGTAGGCGAAGGCTACCGGGAAAAACATGGCCGCTCCTATGCCGCTGAAGATGCGGAAGATAGTAAGCAGCTGATATGTAGGTGAGAAAACATAGCCCAGGGCAGCAAGAGAATATATCAGCATACCACCGGCGAGAAACAGCTTGCGTCCGAAGCGGTCTGACAGCCTGCCCATGAAAGGCGTCAATGGTGTCTGCGTAATCGCGAACCCGGAAAAAGCCAATCCGAGCCATATGCCGCTGGCACCCATCTCCTCGGCAAACACGGGAAGAAGCGGGCTCACCATACCTATCCCCAGACCCCCCATGAGGGTTGCCAGGCAGATTATGGCAAAGCCTCGACTCAACCGCAGCCGTGCCTGGTCGGTCAACGTGGCATTCATTAAGCGCTAACTCTTGGCATACTAAAGGCAAATGTAACAGATACAAAGCACGGCGGTCAAGGAGGCGAGTTTTAATCCTGTTCTTGTCCACAGGCGGCTGCGGCATAGAAAAAGATAGAACCTCTGAACGAGAAGTCCTATCTCTTAAACGGTTTGGCTCCCGAGCAGGATTCAAACCTATAACCTAGCCGCTGCCGCTTCAGAAGGAAACCGCAACTGGCGTAATAGCACGACCTTCCTTCGCGTGCAATAAAGCGCGCTCCATCTGCTTCTTGGACCTGTATGTCTCAACTTCCTTTCTAAATTTCTCCTTTGCCTCCTGCCAGCTTATCTCTCCCCTGTGGGCTGCGGACGCAGTTTGGCGTATATTTTCCACCAGCGGGGGGCAAGGGTCCTCAGGTTTTCTGCAGGCTCGGTAGAGGAGCATGTTAAGCTCCAGCCCCAATACCACTCTGCTCTCCGCTTCCCCATAGGATGCCGCCGAAACGAAAAGATCCCTGAGTCCCTTTACCAGTCCCTCGTGCTCAGGGCCGAATTTCTCGCAGTAGTGAAATCGGCAGAGCAGGGGCCTGTAATCTGCAATTGGACAGCCCTCCAGCTCCGGGGAGAAAAGCTCGCATCCCATCTCATGGCAGCATTTTCCCCTGCACCGGGAGCATATCTCCTCAGTCTGGCTGAGTCCCTCGAGGAGGCTCAACGCCTGAATAACCTCCGGCTCTAGCCGTTCTCTCAACTCCTCATCGGTGACGAAGGGCAAATAAGGGAGCGTTTCCAGGCTCCGATACAGATTTCGGGCGGTCATCTCTGTGTTCATGGTCGCTTGCAGGTTCAGAAGGGAAAGGCAGTGGGTATAATACCACCATGTTCCTTTGTATGCAATAAAGCATGCTTCATCTGCCTAAAACCCTCGCACCCAATTTGTCACCGGTCAGACTCGCATATCCCTTATCTTTGTTTACTGCTATGTTTACCCTCCACTCTTCCATAGCGCTTGTTTTCTAACCGATTATTTGATATGATGTCGCATCACCCGAAAAAGGAGGGTTAAGTGTACGACTATCATTTTCCTGATTCGGCTTTCACAGCTTGGGTGCTAGTTAGCCAAACTTGGTCTGCAATGTACAGGGTAGCGGAGCATCAGCTTGCCAGGGTAGGCTTGACGCCTGAAAAGACCGAAGTCCTGCGGATTTGCACCGAGTATCCCAGCCCATTGACCCCTGCCGAGATATCCCGTCTGGTCTTCCGGCAAAGTCAAACCGTTGCTGGATTGCTCGATCGAATGGAAAAAGAAGGCTTGGTGACGAGAGTGCCGAAGCGAAAGGGACGTCCATTTGCAGAGGTTAAAATAACTCCCAAAGGTGAGGAACTCGTCGGTCCTGCAAAAGAGAAAGCGATGTCTGTCGTTGCCAAGCTCATGTCCTCCTTATCAGCGGAGGAACTCGAGGAGCTTCAAAGGCTGCTACGAAAGATACGGCAAACTGCACTTGACGAGCTATATATAGAGCTGAGTCCAGCACCAGGCAGCACTGCTAGCGATGCCTCAGGTATGAAGCAGTAACATAAGCCCCATCGGTTCAGTCAGCCCCGCATTGAGCCAAAGGCCACTTTATGCTATCTCACGGGAATCTATCTCTTTTAGCGGCTATTTGTCTATTATTAAGGGGGGGGGTTGACAGATATACGCTAGTGTGGTATAAGACTACACACGGCGCACAGTAGTACTGAAGTACTATTGGATGACGTGGTCGGCTTTTAAGGCCAGACCCCTTGGTATGCGTAAGCATCTATGGACGGGTCTGGCCTTTTTTGTTGCGCCGAATGGCATTATTAGGTGGATAAGAATGGTAATAGATGGGGAGCACTACCTCACAGCGACGGAGACGGCGAGGCGTTTAAGGGTATGTGACGAGACGATCAGGCGCTGGGTCAGGCTTGGAAGGCTACCAGCAAGGAAGCTGGGTTTTCAGTATTTCATCCTAGAGAGGGATGTGGAGGAGTACGCGAAAGCGAAGGTAAAGAGTTCTTTATAAAAAAGGAAAGCCGGCGCGCCCAACTTCGCCTAGCTTCCCTTTTGCCTGGGGCTAGCCCAGGCACGCTTAAATTGGAATAATCTACCATAGATAACAAATTTAGTCAAGGGGGTGCAAACTGGAAGGAAAAGCGGTTCTAAAAAAAGTGGTTTCTAAAATAAAAACTAGAAAGGAGGTGAAAAGTGAAAGTTAAAGTTTTTTACCTGATTATAGCGCTGTCGCTGATGTTTTCCCTGGTACCAGCCATGGCGACATCAGTGGCGACGCCAGTGGCTGCCAGCCCTGATGAGCTCCACGTCGGTGAGGGCCAAACTTATCCGACGATCGGAGAGGCCATCAGTGCCGCCAACCCCGGTGACACCGTCGTTGTGCATGAGGGGAAGTACAAGGAGAACCTCTATATAAGCAAGTCGCTGACCCTCAAGTCCTACACCGAGCCGGGCACCGGCAACTGGTGGGATGTTGACCTCGATGACCCGCTTGGCCATGGGATCACCATCTCCGGTTCGGGGCATGTTACCGTGCAGGGCCTGGCAATAAGCGTCTTCGATGACGGGATACACATCGACAACATCCGGCACGGTGGCAGCGTAACCATCCTCGACTGCTTCATCCATGACAACATGGGCGCTGGCATCTGGGGTGGCAACCTCAACGGCCTGCTGACCCTCGATGGCAACATCATCGCCGGAAACGACGGTGACGGCATCGATGTCGAGGAACTCGAGGGCAGGCTAAATGTCCTGGGGAACGTCATCGGCGGCTGGGACTTCGACCTCACCGATAACGGGGTCGAGCCTACCCCTACCCCTACCCCTACCGCTACACCTACACTGCCGGGCGAGCCGCCCGTTACGTTTGTGGACTTCAGCTACGCCTCTGGCAACCATTGGGAC
>DAOUOW010000036.1 GCA_030626475.1 Chloroflexota bacterium
CCTGTTCACCATCTTTTTTGAAGGTTTTCAAGTATTTGCACCCTGCTCCACAGGGATGTCCAGCAGCACGGTGAGGTCGGGGCGCAAACCCTGAGTGGCAATGTTATTTGCAGCTTCGATAAGGGCGAAATCCAAGCCCCGCCCGTAGCCCTGATACACGGTGGTGGAGTCGGCAAAGCGGTCGCAGATAACCACAGTTCCCTCTTTCAGGGCAGGGCGAATCACCTGAGAAATGAGATGAGCACGGGAGGCGTTGAAAAGCAGAAGCTCGGTCTGGGGGTCGATTTCCCTTTTTTGGTTCTCCCCCTTCCCACTCCCTCCCGTTCCCTTGAGCCAGCGGCGCAAAGAATTGCCCAGGGGGGTGCCCCCGGGTTCATGGGTGAGCAGTGCCGGAACGCCCGACTTCAAAAGGCGCCGATACAGCGCCTTCGCCTGGGTGGACTTACCGCAGCCCTCCCCGCCCTCAAAGGTGATGAATACGGACAATTGCAAGCCTCTAGGTTAAATCTTTAATTTGTTCAAAGTTTAGATATCGATTTTCAAAGTCTTCAACCCATTTAGCATCGCCACGCCGCTTTGGGATATTCTTTAGGATATTAATCACGCTTTCAATAGTCACAGGATAGAATCGATTGACCTGTTCACCATCTTTTTTGAAGGTTTTCAAGTATTTGCTTATAGCCCTAAAGCACTGGATATTATCTTTTGGATATAGGAACATATAGAGTCCATGCTTATACTTGTCGTTATCTTCTTGTAGAATACTCCATGCCAATAAATGATCTCTCCAAATTTGATGAATATTAGAAAATAGTAATTCTGTTCTGTATTCTTTCTCTTCCTTAAATATTCCTGATTTGTCAGCTACTTCCTGATATCTCTCTCTTTTTAATTTTAATTCTTCCTCTGTTTTACCTTTTGCTAAAGGTTTATTGATTATAGTTTCTGCGTATTTCACTTCAATCCCTATAAATCCTTTCTCCCCATCGGTTGCTGTAAATTCAACAAATGTGTCGAACGCGGTTCTGTCTCCTAGATATTTAGGGTCACGTCTTCCTGGAGAATATTCAAGTTTGATTTTTTCGACTTCCTTTACTAACTCTGGAAGTAACTTCTTAAATAATTTTGTGGCTAAATCCTTGTCTTTATCTGCTTCTAATTCACCAAACAAATTAAAACATAATGGTTGGCTGGACAATAAATTAGTCCAAATTCTAGGTTCTGCTATCAGTGCGTTGTTTTTGCCTTTTTGAGATACCGCCTCTTTTACTATTCTATATATCCTATCTGTGAGAAAATTTGCCTCTCTATTTACTGCTATATCTTCTGGAAGCAAATTCCCCAATTCTATTTTTTTGTTAGAATAAGTACCTATTTTGTCTCCAAAATTCTTTCTCCGCCAAATACTTTGCAGCAATCTGGCATTTGCACGAAATGCAGTATCTGATTGAACATTTACTTTATATTCCTCCAATAGTTTACGTGGAGGCCTTTTCATCCCAAGTTTCTTTCGCGTCATGTCTCCTCCCCGCCTTCAAAGGTCATCAATAAGGACAATGGTTACTCCTGCTTCTTTGCTCATTTCTTTTGCAGAGCGCGCTTAAGAGCCTTCATAAGATTGCTGACGTTCTCCTCCACTGGCCGATACTTCACTGGAAAACACGGGTGCGTCTTGACATCACAGATACGCCAACCGACCAGCGAACTGCCATTCCTTTGTAATCCCCTGAAACAGCGGGGGCGTGCGACCAGGTGGAGGTGTAAATGATACCCGGAGGGCGGCCAGTCGTAGGCAGACTCAAAGAAATACACCACATAGACTCGCTCAATGGGGTCTTCCGAAAAAGTCTTTTTCCAGTAGTCCCGTAATGCATCGTCAATCCTTTTGATATTTGGGCCGAGGGCCTTCGCTTCGTCTTCAGTCAAGTCCCTTAACTCCATTACGGGACGGCTCGGCTGCAAGGCCAGCCAGCCAAGGAATGCCTCCGAGCCCTGGTAATGGTTAAGAATCCAGTAGTCATCCAATTCGATAATCCCTCCGCATGGTTCCGCTTTCGCCATTCCTATTACCCCCTAAGCACAATTCGAATATCTGCGAAAGTCCCCTACTCCTCTTACCCCTCGCTGCCGGTGCGAAATATCCGCACTCTGCGCCGTGGCTCCCTGCCCGTGCTCTGCGAGGTGAGCTTGTAGCGCTGCGCTAGCTGGTGCTGCAAAAGCCTGATATAGGCGTTCTGGGGGCTGAGCTCAACCGATTCGCCACCCTCCATCACCCGGGCAACGGCTCGCTCCGCCTCCTCGATAGCGAAGCTAAAGGGACCGGAGGTGGTCTCAACGTCAAAGATGTTGGCCAGGGCGCGCTCCATCTGCGAGACCCTGCTATTCCTGAGGACATAGATGGGGATGCCCCCTGCCTCAGCATCGTGGATCGGCTGCGGCTTCCGGTGATAGAAGCCCTTGGAGGTCATCAGCAGGCTGGCATTCGCCACATCATCCACCACCTTCACCGGAAGCTCCATTTTCTTCGCTGCCTGCTCCAGCCGGCTGCGATTGATGCCCAAGGGGTAGATTCTGGTCATTGCCGCCACGCCCGTAAGCCTCTCCCTGGCGCCCTTGGCTGGAGCCACCTGCTCCCTTCTCACCTCAGCGGTCTCGTCCAGCCAGCGCACTTCGGGATGGATGGGACGCCCCCGAAGCAGGGCATCAACTACCGTAGCGACATCGGAGTGAACGGCAACATGATCCCAGTCCTGAATCTCGACCACGATATCGAAGGTGGGAGGTGCCTTGCGCTCCAGAATCGACTTCTGGGTGCCCCGCCTCTTTGCTTCCTCATCGCCCAGGGTAACCGTCTGGATGCCGCCAATGAGGTCGGCCAGGGTAGGATTCATGATCAGGTTCTCCAGGGTGGTTCCGTGGGCGGTGGCCACAAGCTGCACGCCCCGCTCGGCGATGGTGCGCGCCGCCTGAGCCTCAAGCTCGGTGCCGATCTCGTCGATGACAATCACCTCGGGCATATGGTTCTCCACCGCCTCAATCATTACCGCGTGCTGCAGCTGAGGCGTGGGCACCTGCATTCTCCGTGCATGGCCAATGGCGGGATGGGGAATATCGCCATCACCAGCGATCTCATTGGAGGTATCGACAACGATAACGCGCTTCTTCAGGTCGTCAGCAAGCACGCGAGCCACCTCACGAAGCATGGTGGTCTTGCCCACCCCGGGCCGTCCTAAAAGGAGGATGCTCTTGCCCGATTTGATCAGGTCCTCGATGATGCTTATGGTGCCGTAAACCGCTCTCCCGACGCGCAAAGTAAGCCCAACGACGCGCCCCTCACGGTTGAGAATGGCGGAGATGCGATGCAGGGTGCGTTCGATGCCGGCTCGGTTGTCGCCGCTGAAGATGCCAATGCGGGAAACGATATACTCGAGTTCCTCCGCGCTCACCTCCTTGCCGCTGAGCACCACCTCACCACCGGGATAACGCGCCTCAGGCAGACGCCCCAGGTCCAAGACCACCTCAAGAAGCTCGCTGCGATCCTCCCTCTGCATCAGGGGCTCAGCGATATGGGGAGGCAACCTCTCCATCAGGGCATCCAGATCATCGGTAATTCTCTTAAACATCACCTTTCCCTACACCTGCGCTGGCATAAAAGCTGGCTCCCTCACTCTAAGAGCCAGCTCCTGCACCAAGGCGTGATACTGCGCTACTTCCTCGAACTCCAGCGTGGGCAAAAGGCTCCTCAGTTGCCCTTGAAAGCCGGAAACAATGCCGAATAACGAAGACTTGCTATTGAGAGAAATTAAAGCGCTATTTACCAAGTACTCAAGTCCCTCTTGCACCAGGGGATGAAACATGACTTCAAAACAGCCCATCCCTCCGGCAGCGCTGATGCGCAACCATCCCATCAGTCTGCCCTCCTTCTCCCAGACGTATTCCCTGGGCCGCTGAGGCCATGAACCCCTATCCCTGCTCTCCTGCCACTCCTCAAAGGTCATCCCCTCGGCGGTGCGCACCGAGGCCGGGACAGCAGCGCTATATAGTTCAAAGAGCCGATAATCATCATTGCTTGATCTGGGGCGAAGGAAATAAGGTGATTCCACAACCCTAGGCGCTCCCTCTCCTCGATAGCGATAAAGGTAGTCTGCAGAATAGGACGAAAAGCCGGAGCGCATCGCCACCTCTATAAGAGGGCTATCTGAGGGTAGGCGAAGGAAGAGCTTCTTCACCCCCTGCTCCACGGCACAAGCGCTCACTGTGTCCAACAGGGCAAGGCAACGCTGCTCATCATCGACTCGAAGATAGTCGATCTGCCAAGAAGTGGCACCAGAGCAACTCTTAGCGGAGACAACGCCGAGGATGCGACCCCGGTTTGACCAGACCCAGGTGTATCGCCTTCTCGGCAACGGAAACCAATGCTCAATCAAAGACTGTGGTGCAAGCAGACTTGCTCCGCCCAGCCTGTCCCGGGTTATGGCCTGGTTAGGAAAGACCCGCCGGGAAAGGAAGAGGAGAGGTACTAAATCGAAGGGATAAAAAGTACGAACCATTTCCTGCCCACTCACCCCTTACCGCAGACGATGTCCAGGAAGTAACTATGAAGGCGAAGGTCGTTGGTCAGCTCAGGGTGAAAGGCCAAAGCGACCATGCTGCCCTGTCTTGCGGCAACACCGCTGCCATTGGGCAGCCGCGCCAGAATATCCACACCATCCCCCACCTTTTCAATATACGGCGCTCGAATGAACACGGCATGAAAAGGTGGCTCGCCAATGACAGGGATCTCCACCTCAGTCTCGAAGCTCTCCACCTGCCGGCCAAAGGCATTACGCCTCACATCCATATCCATCGCCCCCAGGGGCTCAAGATGCAACCCGGAAATCCGCTTCGCCATCAGGATCATGCCGGCGCAAGTCCCCATTATGGGAAAGCCCTGCTTAGCAAGCCTTCTCACCGGCTCCACGAGAGCGTATTCCTCCATCAATATGCCTATAGAAGTGCTTTCGCCACCAGGGATGATAAGCCCATCCAAGCCCTCCAGTTCCTCGGCTACGCGGACGGGGAAAGCTTCCACTTCCAGGCAGCGAAGCACAGCGATGTGTTCCACAAAGGCGCCCTGCTGGGCGAGAACGCCAATCTTTTTCATTCTACCACCCTCTGGGAGCCAGTAACTCGTCCTGGGGGATAGTCTTAATATCAATGCCAGGCATGGCTGCCCCCAGTCCCTTGGACACCTCGGCAATAATCTCAGGGTCGCGATAATGGGTTGTGGCTTTGACAATAGCTCTGGCCCTCTGCTCAGGGTCGCTGGCCTTGAAGATGCCAGAGCCAACAAAGACCCCCTCAGCACCGAGCTGCATCATCAGCGCTGCATCGGCCGGGGTGGCAATTCCACCGGCAGCAAAATTCACCACAGGAAGCTTCCCTGTCTCGTGCACCTCCGTCACCAGCTCCAGGGAGGCTCCCAGGGCTTTAGCCTCGGCGGTCAATTCATCGGTGGTCATGCTCTTAATCTTGCGCATCTCGTCCATCACCGCCCTCATATGCCTCACCGCCTCGACGATGTTTCCCGTGCCTGCCTCCCCTTTGGTCCTGATCATCGCCGCTCCCTCAGCAATGCGGCGCAACGCTTCGCCCAGGTCGCGACAGCCACAAACGAAGGGCACCTTAAAGTCGTGCTTCCAGATGTGGTGGCTTTCATCAGCCGGGGTCAGCACCTCGGACTCATCAAGAAAGTCCACCCCCAGGGCCTCAAGCGCCTGAGCCTCGACAAAATGCCCGATGCGGCATTTGGCCATCAACGGGATACTTACCGCTTCTTTAATGGCCTCAATCACAGTGGGGTCCGCCATACGAGCAACCCCACCATCAGCTCTGATGTCAGCAGGGACCCGCTCTAGGGCCATCACCGCACAGGCGCCGGCCTCCTCAGCGATCTTGGCCTGCTCCGAGGTGACCACATCCATAATCACGCCCCCCTTCAGCATCTGAGCCAGGCCACATTTTACCGTCCACGTCCCTTTATCCATCCCACTTCTCCTTCCACCGAAAACTGGTCTTCAATCTACACATCAATATTCTACTCTTGCACTTTGCTAATTTCAAGCTCCGCCACTATCCACGAGAGAGCTTGACAAAACAGGATATGATGAGATAAAATAATCCTAAATCAGATAAAATAGCATCAAAGACGATGGCGACGACGAAACTGGCGGTTATGTTCCTTATTCAGTTGGTTATCTTGTGGGGGATGCTCTATTTTATGCCCGGTTTTATGCGCGAAAGGTGCGAATTCGAGGTCACCCACGAGGTGCTGGTAGTCAGCGTCACCAATGCCCATACCCTTGCCCCACCAACAAGCGGGGAGTGGGTGAGCACTGAATATGTGGCTGAGCGCCTTCTAGAACAGTTCCCCGAGGTTGGAAGCAGGATCTACTTTAAAGACAGCAGATATCTGCTGGTCCACACCGATGATGTGGAGCGACTGCTGAGCTGGGATGCTACCGACGAATTCGTCTATGTCGCCGAGCAATATGACTGCGATAACTACGAACTGCGATTATGGGGACAGGTAAATTCGCTCCCCGAATGGGCAGGGGTGAGCCTGGGCCTGATCTGGTTCGCCGAACCCTCTCATGCGCTGAACTTCTTTGTCGATGTCGATGGAAATATCTGGCTCATCGAGCCCCAGAGCGACAGCGTTTTTGAAACGCCACAGGACTGGGAAGCATTTTTGATAATGCTGTAAAATGACTTTCGGGGAAGCTCACTACTGAATCTGGCAGTCCTCGCAGCACTCCTCGCTACAGCCAGACGCTTCGTCGCCACTAGGCTCCTCAAGAGACTTTACCTCAGCGAGGGTTTCAAAGGTGGCGGTCACCGACGTACCATCGCCCATGGTAAATTCGATGGTGAAAGCCTTGCCATGCATATCTGAATCGAAGAAGAAACAAATACAATCTCTCTCCCCCGGGACAAGGGTACAATCGTCAATATCAAGCACTGTCCCCGAAGGTGCGCTGCCCTTCCATTCCAGCATTTCATAACGCCAGATCTGCATTTTACGAAGTTCCTCCCCATCATCAGGGGTCCAGCTGAGCTTGACCTTGTCTATGGTGATGTCATATCCGCAACTATTCATAACATATATGCAGCAAATCCACTTTCCCGCCGGGTTTAGACAGAGGTCGCTTGTATCCACAATGAGGCAGTCTGCCTCATACCACTCCCCGGCAGCCAGGATATTCTCACTGGAACTCTCAATGTCAGACAAGCGGCCTCCAGTGCTTCCGCCCTGTGTCAAGACCAGCAGCAGCACAAGAGCGATGCCGAGGATAATTAGGGCTACCTTCTTACCCATTTCAGACCCTTTTCACACTACAGTCTATATTAGAGCTGACCACCTGTCACTTCCCCATGCCTTTTCCGCTCAGCCGCTCTCCACCGTAGCAGCAGATAGGCTAGTGCCCCCGCCAGCAGCAGGCCGCCAAGGAGGCCCACGATGAGGCACCAGTAACAGAATCCGGGCACTCCGACCACCTCAAATTCGCCTCTGAAGCCATCAACCGCTACCCTATAGATGCCCGATTCCTCCCTGCTCACGGTGAAGGTAACACTCTCGACGGCTCCAGGGTCCAGGGTAACGGGCTGGGAATCCTCAAACTCACCCTCGATCCAAAGCTCTATGGCTTGGCTACCCGGAGTGGCCCCGGTGTTTTCAACCCCGACGGTGATGGTCACCTCCTCCTCGGGATCTACTTCGATGGGAGAGACCGAGAGGCCGGTGATGGTCAACTCAGGAACCCGAGCAACGATGGCAAAAATGGTGAGGTGACCAATCAAGCTGTTAACGGTGTTGGCGAAGGTATCCACCACGGTGGGCAGCTCCCGCCATCCCCCTTCATCTTCACGGTAGTACTGGATGACCAGATACACCTCGTCAAAGCCCTCGGGGAGCGCCTCCTCATCATAGACCATGATCAGCTCTACTGCCGGCTCGAAGGTGCAGGGGGGGATGAAGTCATAGGCATCGATGGCGTAGGAACCAGGGGGCAACGGCGGAAGCGCTTCTACGGGCTCAACCGTGATCAGATCTATGGCATTGCCCTCCGGGTCCACCACCTCGGTTCCCTCGCGAATCAGCAAAGCAACCACCCCATCATCAGAAAGGGCTTCTATGGTATCGATCAGGATTCCAAACGCTGTCCTGTCGCCCGATGTGACCTTGCCCCACATATCCACGTCCAGCGTCAAACGTGGCGGGGCGCCGCCACCTCCACCACCCCCACCACCACCCGGCGGTGGAGTAGGAGTAGGTGTCGGCGCGATGACGGTGAGCCCACCCTCAAGAGGCCCCACCATCACCGTGTAGCTACCGGCTTCGTCCGCATGCCAGGTGAAATCCACCGTCACCGTCTCACACGGGTCGACAGTCACTATTTGACTATCCGACCAGCCATCAACGGTTGCAATCACGGTAAAGGTGCCCGTCTCATCCCCTATGTTGTGCACATCCGCCGATATGGTGACATCATGGCAAACATTGGCCGGGCGCGGGCTGATCACCAGATTGCTATATTCCAGCTCCGGTGCCCTCAGCACTTCAATAGTACCGCTCAGACCATTGATGGTCACAGTATAAATGCTGCCCCCCTCTATCGGGTGCCAGGGGAAAGGCACCGTTACCCTCTTGAACGGGTCTAGCGTTACCGAAATTGTCTCCTCAACAACTACTTCGCCCTCCTCGTCGGTGATCACCATCGTAATATCAAAGTCGCCGGGGTAGTGACCCACGTTGCGCGCGTCGACCGTGATGTCTATAGACTCGCAATAGTATCCCTTCTCCGGCACCTGCAGATTGCTCAGTTCCAGAATGGGTGGCAACGGAGCGGTGAGGATGAACTGCATGTCAAAGATGCAGATATCGGTCTGGATTATGTTGCCCACATCACAGCCCACTGACCAGATGATTTGGATGGTGGTCTCAGCCCCGGATGGAAGCAGGCCAATGAATTGCTCCCAGCCTTCCAGGTCGCTGGCATAGCCCTCACCGAGGGTGGTACTATCGGTGGTTAACCAGACATATAGGTTGTCGCAGAGTTCACCTTCGTATGGAGTGGTGTCCACCGCGCTCTCGGGCTCATTAATTTCGTTCTCCTCATCGATGAGGTCCGTGATTCTGAACAGCAGGGCGCCCTCATCGGTGCCGATGTTTTTCAGTTTGATGGACCCTGAGCCTGAGGCGCACGGCGCCAAGTCCCCGACATCGAAGTAGGTCTCCACCTCCGCCCCCTCCTTGCCATCCACCAGAAGGCGGAGGTCAGGCTCCTGGGCTGCCACCCCCACAGGGCCTGGGGACAGGGCGACGAAAACTATCACTGAGGTAAGAAGAAGGAACGCCAGTTTCCTGACGCTCGGCCTCTTTTTGCCTTGGTCGCTGTGACACATCATGGCGCCCCTCTGCTGTCCGCTCCCCTTTCGAACTATTTGCTGTGGCAGGTCATAGCCTGTTTCAGCTTTCCGGAATCTTTCCTGGCTTTTCCTACACAGTCGCTAAGACAGCCAAAATCTTCATCCATTAAGGCGGGTCAACAACCCGACACGAAGGTCCCGAGATTCGGGAACAAATTTGAGGAGCGCCGCAGAAAGCCCGTAAAACATCCTTACGCTACTATGTTTAGTCGTATTTGTCAAGTTTAGCCATTTGCTTTATGTTTAGCAGAATCCCGCTCAGAACCCAAGACCTGCTCCCTCCCTTGACCATTGACATTTAATCTTAACAGGAGTAAAATTCCGCCGCTGAAATAGCTGCAGAAGGAGAGTGGTGAATCATGGATGAAAAACCTTTCGAAGAGTTGCCCCAACGGCTACTTTGGCTTAGCCTTTCCTATATGGGCATCGATGAGCCCATCGGTGGTTTCTTTGAGCAACTCG
>DAOUOW010000020.1 GCA_030626475.1 Chloroflexota bacterium
CAACGAGGCAAAACGCCCTGTAATCATCGCCGGCAGGGGCGTGCTCATCTCCGGGGCCTGCCCCCAGCTCAAGGAGCTGGCGGAGAAGGGGCAGATACCGGTGGTCAATACCCTTCTCGGACTGGGCTCCTTCCCGCGATCCCATGTTCTTAGCTTGGGTATGCTGGGGATGCACGGCACCGCCTGTGCTAACATGGCGGTAGACGCTGCTGACCTCCTTATTGCCATCGGTATGAGGTTCGACGACCGGGCTACGGCAAGGGTCTCGGGCTTTGCCCCTCATGCCCAGATAATCCATATCGATATCGACCCTGCGGAGATAGGGAAGAATGTGCGGGTGGACGTGCCCATTGTGGGCGACGTGGCCAAGGTGCTGGAAGCCCTCAATGAGCAGGTGACCCCTCAGAGCCGCGTTGACTGGATCGCCCAGAGCGAGGAGTGGGAACGAGGGCACCCATCGACGACAATCAGGGAGACGGGGAGCCTGCTCCCTCAATATGTGGTCCAGCAGATCCATGAAATAACCGGGGGCAATGCCATCATCGTCACCGGCGTGGGGCAGAACCAGATGTGGGCCGCCCACTTCTTCAAGTATGAGAGGCCCAATACCCTGATCTCCTCTGGTGGTTTGGGCCCTATGGGATTTGAGCTGCCGGCAGCCGTGGGGGCCAAGGTGGCATGCCCCGAGGAAACTGTTTGGTGCATCGCCGGCGATGGCGGCTTTCAGATGACCATCCAGGAGCTGGCTACCGTGGTTCAGGAGAACCTGGCGGTAAAGATAGCCATCATCAATAACAAGTTTTTGGGCATGGTGAGGCAGTGGCAGGAGCTTTTCTACCAGCGTCGCTATGTAGCAACGCCCCTCGCTGGCCCAGACTTCGTCAAGGTGGCGGAGGCCTATGGCATCGCCGCCCTTAAAGTAACAGATAGGCTCCAGGTAATTCCTGCCATCGAGCAAGCCATGGAGCACCAGGGACCCTTCCTCATCGACTTCCAGGTCGAGCCTGAGGAGAACGTTTACCCCATGGTGCCCCCGGGCGCGGCTCTGGCTGAGATCATAGAGGAGCATAGGGAGGAGGTTAGAGCAAGGTAATGGCTAAGCATACCCTAATAGCTTTGGTCGAAGATAAGCCCGGGGTCTTGAACCGGGTGGCAAGCCTTTTTCGGAGGCGGGGCTTCAATATCGAGAGCATCGCCGTCGGGCATACTGAATCGCCCGGTGTGTCGCGGATGACCATCGTGGTCGATGGCACTGCCGCTTTGGTGGAGCAGGTGAGAAAGCAACTGGATAAGCTCATCGATGTGGTCAGGGTCAGCGATATCACCGATG
Source organism: Chloroflexota bacterium (assembly GCA_030626475.1). GTDB lineage: Bacteria > Chloroflexota > Dehalococcoidia > E44-bin15 > E44-bin15 > JADFVG01. The sequence goes on from DAOUOW010000020.1 coordinate 1,331, forward strand.
AGAGCACGGTAGCCCGAGAGCTAGCGCTGGTCAAGGTTAAAGTCACGCCGGCCACCAGGAGCGAGGTCATCCAGATCGTGGACATCTTCAGGGCAAACATTGTAGATGTTGCCTCAGACTCGGTTACCGTTGAGGTTACCGGCGATGAGGATAAGATTGATTCCCTGTTTCGCCTGCTCAAGGGCTTTGGTATCAAGGAGGTAGCGCGCACCGGGTGCATCGCTATGACCCGTGGAGCGGCAGGGCCTATCACTGTGGAGGAGGGAAAGCCGCGCAGGGAGGCTCCTCGCGCCAAGAGGGTGAAAAGCACCGATGAAATATCAAATCTATAAGGGGGTGAGCCATGGCTGAGATTTACTACGACAAGGATGCAAATCTAGACCTCCTTAAGGACAGAAAAATCGGCGTCATCGGCTTTGGCAGCCAGGGGCACGCCCATTCCCTGAACCTCAAGGAGAGCGGCTGTGATGTCATGGTGGGCGAGCTCAAGGATAGCGCGCCATGGAGAGATGCCGCTGCGGCCGGACTTGAGGTGGCAACTGCTGAGGAGGTGGCAAAGGCATCGGATATAATCGTGATGCTTGTCCCCGATCAGCTTCATCGCGCGGTGTATTACAGCTCTATTGAAAAGGGGCTTGAAAAAGGGAATATGCTCATGTTCGCCCACGGCTTCAACATCCACTACGGGCAGATAATCCCACCTCCAGAAGTGGATGTCACCATGATAGCGCCCAAGTGCCCGGGCCACATGTTGCGCCGCCTTTATCAGGAGGGCTCAAGCGCCCCTGCCCTGGTCGCCATCCATCAGGATGCCTCGGGCGAGGCAAAGGATATCGCCCTTGCCTATGCCAAGGGGGTAGGCTGCACCAAGGCCGGGGTCCTGGAGACCACCTTCGCCGAGGAGACGGAGACCGACCTCTTTGGGGAGCAGGTGGTGCTCTGCGGCGGGATAACATCTTTGGTAAAGGCAGCCTTTGAAACCCTGGTCGATGCCGGCTATCAGCCTGAGATCGCCTACTTTGAGTGCCTCCATGAGCTCAAGCTCATCGTAGACCTCATTTATCAGGGGGGCTTGAGCTACATGCGCTATTCGGTGAGCGATACTGCGGAGTATGGCGACTATACCAGGGGGCCGAGGGTCATAAATGAACTGGTCAGGGGGGAGATGTGGGACATCCTGGAGGAGGTTCAGGATGGCACCTTCGCCCGGGAATGGATCCTGGAAAATCAGGCGGGGCGCCCCAGCTTCAGCCTGATGAGGCGAATAGAGGCAGAGCACGAGATCGAGGAAGTGGGCAGGAAGCTGAGGGCGATGATGCCCTGGTTGGGGGAATAGATAAGGGAGACCCATGGCTTATAAAGGGAGACCCATGGCTTATAGTAGAGGGCAAAGACCAACCGCTAGGAGGGCGAAAAGAAAATGGAGCGGGTGATAATATTTGACACCACATTAAGGGATGGGGAGCAGGCACCAGGGGCCACCCTCAACCTCGATGAGAAGCTGGAGATTGCCCACCAACTGGAGAGGCTGGGCGTCGATGTCATCGAGGCCGGCTTCCCCATCGCCTCCCCCGGCGACTTCGAGTCGGTGCGCCTCATCGCTAACGAGGTGAGGGAGCCCATCATCTGCGCACTGGCCCATGCCAATGCCGATGCGGTGGACCGCGCCTGGGAGTCAATACAAGAGGCGAAGAGGGGGCGAGTTCACGTCTTCCTCTCCAGCTCTGACATCCACCTTACCCATCAGCTCAGGATGGGGCGTGGGGAGATCCTGGAGCTTGCCGCCACGATGGTGGCCCGCGCCAAAGGCTATATCGAGGATGTGGAGTTCTCCCCTATGGATGCCACTCGCACCAGTCCCCAGTTCATCTATCAGATACTGAAGGCTACCATCGATGCCGGGGCGACAACGGTCAACATCCCCGATACCGTGGGCTACACCACTCCCGAGGAGTTCTCCCGGCTGATCAGGGGCATCTTTGACAACGTGCCCAACATAGATAAGGCGGTGGTCAGCGTTCATTGCCACGATGACCTGGGGCTTGCTGTGTCCAACAGCCTGGCTGCGCTTGCCTGTGGCGCAAGGCAAGTGGAATGCACCATAAACGGCATTGGAGAGCGGGCGGGAAATGCCTCCATGGAGGAGATCGTGATGGCGCTTCGCACCAGAAAGGACTTTTTCAACCTGACCACCAATATCGACACCACCCAGATCTATAAAACCAGCCGCCTGGTGAGCGAGCTTACTGGCTTTTCGGTGCCGCCCAACAAGGCCGTTGTCGGGGCAAATGCCTTCCGCCATGAGTCGGGGATCCATCAGGATGGCATCCTCAAGGAGCCCATCACATATGAGATCATGGATGCCCGCACCATAGGGCTGCCATCAAGCACTCTGGTTCTGGGCAAGCATAGCGGGCGCCATGCCCTGAAGGCCAGACTGGAGGAACTGGGCTATATCCTGAGCGAAGATGAGTTGAATCGTGCCTTCTCCGCCTTCAAGGAGCTGGCAGACAAGAAGAAGGAAGTAACCGACCGCGACCTCGAGTCCCTGGTGGCCGAGGAGATGCGCACCGCATCCGAGACCTACCATCTAGACCAGGTTCAGGTCTCCAGTGGCGACCGCAGCGTACCTACCGCCTCGGTGAGGCTCATCGACCCTGAGGGCAATGTCGTCGCCGATGCTGCTCTTGGGACAGGACCTGTGGACGCCATCTACAAGGCTATCAATCGCATCGTGGGCGTGCCCAACGTCCTCACCGAGTTCAGCGTCAAATCTATCACCGAAGGAATTGACGCCATCGGGGAGGTGACCATCAGGATAGAAAGCGAAGGCAAGGTTTACACCGGGCGCGGCGCCTCCACCGACATCATTGTTGCCAGCGCCAAAGCCTATATGAATGCCCTCAACAGGCTGCTGGCGGTTAAGGGTAAGAAGTAGGAGGTCTGAATGGCTGAAGAGAAAAAAGTTGAGAGCCGCCTTGAGGGCCTGGAGCGCACATCCAAGATACTTATGGCCTTGATCCTGACAAGCTTCTCTTGTAGCCTCGTTGCTCTGCTACTGGCTCTGATAACCTTGATCACCACCGATTAGCTGGTTTTGAGAGCAACTAGAAAGAGAACCAACGTGACCCTAGCCGAAAAGATTCTCGCTGCCCATAGTGGCAAAAAGAGGGTCAGCCCTGGCGAATTTATCACCGTCAGGGTTGACTTGGTTATGGCCAATGATATAACAGCGCCCATCGCCATCAGGGAGTTTGAGCGCCTGGGGACTGATGCGGTATTCGACCCCCAGCGGGTGGTGATGGTGACGGACCACAACGTGCCGGCAAAGGATATCCTTGCCGCTGAGAATGCAAAGCTCCTCCGGGACTTCGCTCATCAGCATGGGTTGGTCTATCTCGATGGCGGCGAGTTTGGCATCGAGCACGTGGTGTTGCCTGAACAGGGGCTGGTGCTCCCCGGGGATGTAGTCGTGGGCGCCGATTCTCATACCTGCACCTACGGTGCCCTTGGCTCCTTTGCCACCGGGATGGGCTCAACCGACATCGCCTGTGCCATGGCTACCGGGGAGATATGGATGAAGGTTCCGCCCACTATAAAGTTCGTTTATCACGGCAGGGCGAAAAAATGGGTCACCGCTAAGGACCTCATCCTCTACACCATCGGCGACATCGGGGTTGATGGCGCGCTATATGCTGCCATGGAGTTTTGGGGTGAGGCCATCGCTGAGCTTTCCATGGACGGTCGCTTCACCATGGCCAATATGGCCATCGAGGCCGGGGCCAAGGTGGGCCTCTTTCGAACTGACGAAAAGACCGTTGAATACGTCAAGTCGCGGGCCAGGCGTCCCTATCAGGTGTATGAGCCTGACGAGGATAGCCAATATTCAAAGGTCGTAGAGTATGATGTATCTCTCATTGAGCCCCAGGTTGCCTTCCCCCACCTGCCCTCCAACACCAGAGGGATAAGCGAGGTGGGTGAGGTAAGGATTGACCAGGCGGTCATTGGCAGCTGCACCAATGGACGCCTCGAGGACCTGCGGCTGGCGGCTCAGGTGCTAAGAGGGCGGAAGGTGCACCCTGAGGTGCGTTGCCTTATCATCCCAGGCTCCCAGGAGGTATATCTTCAGGCGCTGCGGGAGGGGCTGGCGGAGGTTTTCGTCCAGGCTGGCGCTACGGTGACCATGCCCACCTGCGGTCCCTGCGGCGGCTTCCATATGGGGGTTCTGGCCCCCGGTGAGCGCTGCATCGCCACCACCAATCGCAATTTTGTCGGCCGCATGGGAAGCCCGAAGTCGGAGGTCTATCTGGCAAACCCGGCAATCGCCGCCGCCAGCGCCATTCTGGGGCGGATAGGCGGGCCGGAGGAAGTGATGGGGTGAAGGCGCAAAGTGGATTAGACGAACCGTGGGTTCGCCTATTTCGTGTTGTGCGAAATGTTTCTCAGTAATACCATAGTTACGCGATCAATGTAGGGCGAGGAGTTATCACCATGCAGAGTAGTGAACTGAACCTAGTTACGGGAGCATTCAGCTACACAGGCAAGTACATAACTCAGCGACTTCTTTCCATGGGGAAGAGGCTCAGGACCCTCACTGGGCACCCCGACCGTGAAAGCGCCTTCGGCGACCAGGTGGCTGCTTTCCCTTTCAACTTTGACAGGCCGAGGAACTTAACGGACAGCTTACGGGGGGCAACAACCCTTTACAACACCTACTGGGTTCGCTTCTCGCATGGAGAGGTCACCTTTGATAAAGCAGTCGAAAATACGAAAGTGCTCATTAAAGCGGCCGAAGAGGCCGGGGTGCAGAGATTCGTGCACATCAGCATCACGAATGCTTCCGAGGATTCATCCCTTCCCTACTTCAGAGGCAAGGGGCTCGTGGAGAAGGCTATCATCCAATCCCGACTGTCGTACGCCATCATTCGGCCAACTGTAATCTTCGGGGCTGAGGGCATTTTGATCAACAACATCACTTGGCTCCTCAGGAAGTTTCCGATATTCGCCGTCCTCGGCTCAGGAGAGTATCGACTTCAACCGGTCTTCGTGGAGGACGTAGCTGAGATAGCCGTCAATGCGGCACATAAGGATGACAACGTCGTTATCGACGCAGTGGGTCCTGAGATCTACACCTTTGACGAATTGGTTCGATTGATTGCCAACAAGACCCATAGCAAGGCCAGAATCGTCCATCTCCGACCATGGCTTGCGCTTTTCCTTTCCAGATTGGTCGGCTACGTGGTCAAGGACGTGGTGCTGACTAGAGATGAGGTCGAAGGGCTGATGGCCAATCTCCTCGTGTCCGGGGGCGCGCCCACGGGAAAGACACGCTTGAGCGATTGGCTGGAAGAGAATGCAGGCACAGTCGGGACCCAGTACTTTTCCGAGTTGAAGGGGCACTACCAGTGATAACGCCCTTCATCAATGCAAGCCTGGTGTGTGGGCATCACGAATGGCGGTGTGTTGCGATCACCCAACTTAAATTTTGGATTAAAGCATTTCGCCTAACAGCGGATATGAAATAGCGGGAGATTTCGAAAAGGAGCGCCAGGATGAAACTCAAAGGAAAAGCCCACAAGTACGGGGCTAATGTAGATACCGATGTCATCATCTCCGGCTCGCTACGGGCAAAATATTTAATAATCAAAAGGAAGCTAAAAATGGCAGAATTCATAGCGTGGAACAGTCAACCTCTAGATGAGTGGGCTAAGAAATACGCTCAGGGGAAATTCATCGATCTCGATGGTTATTCTACCCACTATATCGAGAAGGGAGAAGGAGACCCTGTTATTCTCATCCACGGGTTCTTTTACGATTCATATATGTGGAACAAAAACATAGATGCCCTGGCCAAAAAATTTAAGGTCTATGCCCTTGACCTGTTTGGATTTGGCTATAGCACTCGGGAGCCTATGGATTATGGCTATCCACTATATGCTGACCAACTTCTTAAATTCATGGATGCTCTCAATATTCAGAGGGCTTCTCTGGTAGGGCAGTCTATGGGTGGCGGAACCTCCATTCTCTTTTGCGTCCAGCACAGGGAGAGGGTCAACAAGCTTATTCTGGTGGACGCGGCAGGCTTGCCTAACCCCATACCCTTGTTGGGCAAGATAGCTAATTTGCCTAAGGTAGGGGAGTTTGCCTATGGCCTCAAGACCAATTTCGTGCGCAAGACTACGCTAAAGACCACCTTCATAGACAAGCACTTCATTACTGATGACTACTTTGAGAATGCAACCCGCTTTCACAAGATTAAAGGTACCACTGAGGTCTTACTGAAAATCCTACACAAGCAGTTTTTCAACACGTTGCCAAGTGAGACCCACAGGCTAGGAGAGATGGATGTGCCCATACTGATTGTATGGGGTCGCCAAGACAAAGCTATTCCCGTTGCTAGGGGACAACAGATGCACGAAATCTTAAAGACTTCTCGCCTGGAGTTTTTTGATCGAGCTGGGCATTGTCCCCATGATGAACAGTCAGAGAAATTTAATCAGATTGCCGTTGATTTCCTGTCTCAAATAGAAGGGGCAAAATGAAGTGAATTTCGATACTGCTCTTACACCGATAATGTTAACTCAGATGGCAGGGGACTTTCAAAAGGAGGAGACAGCTTGAAGCTGAAGGGCAAAGTCCATAAATACGGGGCTAATGTCGATACTGATGTCATCATCCCCGGTGTCTATCTCACCCTAACCGATCCTGGGGAGCTGGCGAAGCATTGCATGGAAGGTATCGATAGCGAATTTGCCCAGAAGGTCGGAAAAGGCGACATCATCGTTGCCGGCACCAATTTCGGCTGCGGCTCATCGCGGGAGCATGCCCCCATCGCCATCAAGGCCTCGGGCATCTCCTGCGTCATCGCCATGAGCTTCGCCCGCATCTTCTTCCGCAACGCCATCAACATCGGCCTCCCCCTCCTCGAATGCCCCCAGGCTGCCGAGGAAAGCGAGGCGGGAGACACCCTGGAGGTGGAGCTTTCCAGCGGCGAGATCAGGAACATCACCCAGGGCAAAAAATTTCAGGCCGAGCCCTACCCCGATTTCATGCTGGAGCTGATCTCGGCAGGGGGGCTCATCGAACATACAAAAAGAATCTTAAAGGCGAGGAGGTCGGGGTGAAATTTGACATCGCCCTGCTGCCCGGCGACGGCGTCGGTCCCGAGGTTGCCGCTGAGGGGGTGAAGGTCCTTGAGGCGGTAGGCAAAACATCTGGACACCAGTTCGCCTTTCATCCAGGGGATATTGGCGGGATAGCCATCGACCGACACGGTGTCGCTCTGACCCCTGAGACGCTCAAGATGTGCGAAGAAAGCGATGCCGTGCTCTTAGGAGCAGTGGGTGGGCCGAAATGGGATGACCCGAAGGCGAAAACGCGCCCTGAGGATGGGCTTCTCGGCCTGAGAAAGGGGCTGAGGCTGTTCGCCAATCTGCGTCCGGTCAAGGTGCTGCCCATGCTCCTCGATTCCACCACATTAAAGCCAGACGCCATCAAGGGCGTTGATCTCATGGTGGTGCGGGAACTCACCGGCGGCCTCTACTTCGGCAAGCCCAAGAAGCAGTGGCAGACGGCCAGAGGGAGGAAAGCAGTAGATACCCTTGCCTACTCGGAAAAGGAGATCGAGCGCATCCTGAAGGTTGGCTTTGAGATGGCGCGAAGCCGCAGAAAGAAGCTGGCCTCGGTGGACAAGGCCAATATTCTGGAGTCGTCGCGGCTGTGGCGTCAGATCGCCATCGAGCTCTCATCACAGTATCCCGATGTTGAGCTTCAGCACATGCTGGTCGATGCCTGCGCCATGAGGCTCATCCAGCGCCCCGCCGATTTCGATGTCATCGTCACCGAGAACATGTTTGGCGACATCCTCACCGACGAGGCCTCGATGCTCGCTGGCTCCATGGGGATGCTCCCCTCGGCGAGCCTCGCCGGGGTGCCAAAGGCGGGCGAAAGGACCTTTGGCCTTTACGAGCCGATACACGGCAGCGCTCCGAGAAGGGCGGGGCAGAACATTGCCAATCCCATCGCCACGATCATGAGCGTGGCCATGATGCTGCGCTACTCCCTTGGGCTGGTGGAGGAGGCGAAGGCAGTGGAGGAGGCGGTAAGCCACGTTTTGGACCAAGGCTACCGCACTTATGATATAATGGAGCAAGGCAAAAAGCAGGTGGGCACCAGGGAGATGGGGGATTTGATTGCGGGAAGGATTGGGTAGGAGGATAACATTGCCACAGATTCAGCTTTATGACACCACCCTCAGAGATGGGGCGGGGCGCGAGGGCATATCCTTCACTGTTGAGGATAAGCTCCGCATCGTGCGCAAGCTCGATGAGCTGGGTGTCCACTTCATCGAGGGGGGCTGGCCGGGCTCAAACCCCAAGGACGATGAGTTTTTCGCCAAGGCCCAGGGCCTTAGTCTCTCCAACGCTCAACTTGTCGCCTTCGCCTCTACCAGGCGACCCAAGACGAAGGCAGAAAAGGACCCCAACCTTCTCGCCCTGCTTGAGGCGGGAACAAAGGTGGTTACTGTAGTGGGGAAGAGCTGGGACCACCATGTAACCCAGGTCTTGGGGACCAGCCTCGAGGAGAACCTGGGCATGATCGCCGACTCTATAGGTTACCTCAAATCTCAGGGGCGCACGGTCTTCTTCGATGCTGAGCACTTCTTCGATGGCTATAAGGCTAACCCCGAATATGCGCTGAAGACAATCAAGGTGGCCGCAGATGCCGGGGCTAGCTGTGTTATCCTCTGCGACACCAATGGCGGTGCTCTGCCCCAGGAGGTAGCCGCTGCTATTGCGGTCGCAAAGAGGGAGACCAGCGTCCCTCTGGGAATTCATGCCCATAATGATGCTGAGCTTGCGGTAGCAAATACCCTGGCGGCGGTTGGGGCGGGAGCAACCCAGGTTCAGGGCACCATCAATGGCTACGGGGAGCGCTGCGGAAACGCCAACCTGTGCTCCATCATCCCCACCCTTAAGCTAAAAATGGGCATCGATTGCATCACCGAGGAGCAGCTTGCCACATTGGCCGAGGTTGCCCATTATGTGGCTGAGATCGCTAACCTGACCATAGATAGTCACCTGCCCTATGTGGGATCAAGTGCCTTCGCCCATAAGGCGGGGCTTCATGTCGATGCCATGATCAAGTGGGAGGAGAGCTATCACCATATCGATCCCGAGCTGGTGGGCAACCGATGGCGAACACTGGTATCAGAGCTTTCAGGAAAGAGAGGGATTGTATATAAGGCCAAGGAAAGGGGACTGGAGTTAGACGCCCAGGATGAACGGACTCTGGCCATCTTGGCCCAAATCAAATCCATGGAAAGCCGAGGCTTCCAGTATGATGGCGCCGAAGCTTCATTTGAGCTTCTTATTCGCCGCTCCCAGCCAGACTATCGACCGCCCTTCGAGCTGGTGGATTTCATGGTGGTGGTGGAAAAAAGGCGCCGCCCCCCTACCATAGAGGAGGAAGAGCTGTTATCTGAGGCCACAGTGAAGGTCAAGGTGGGCACCGATGTCATCCACACTGCAGCCGAAGGTAATGGTCCGGTGGACGCCTTGGATGCGGCGCTGCGAAAAGCACTTCTGGTTTTCTATCCCAGTCTGGCAGTGGTGAGGCTGGTGGATTATAAGGTTCGCGCCATAGATGAAACCGAGGGCACTGGCTCTCGGGTGCGCGTTTTCATTGAATCCAGCGATGGGAAGCATGAGTGGAGGACGGTGGGAAGTTCCACCAATATCATCGAGGCAAGCTGGCTGGCTCTGGCCGATAGCCTTGAGTACTGGCTCCTGAGACAGGTGGCAGAGGGGGGTGTACTTTAGTACTGGTGGCGGTTGAGGCACGTTGAGAGGAACTTATCGACCCTGCTTGTGTCAATTCTAACCTATTCTTCTCTGTTTTGCGCCCCAAGTCCGTACGAAAATCTCGCCCTAGTTCACTTTTTCACCCTAAGCGCCTATGATGCTATGTTTGACGCTGGCTCCACCTGAGCCTAGACTTGAGAGATAACGCCCATGAATAGGATAAGTTCACTTCTCCGCAGTTGGCAAATAGGTCTCGGGGAAGGCTTGAGGGGTGCCCTCATCTTCCGCGGGGTCGCTTTCCTGCTGGGATTACTGGTCGTTTTGCGCGTCGCCACCCTGGTGAACCCCGACTATTCCCTGGGCCCGGTGGCGGGTGTGCTTGGCGGTGCCATAATCCTGCAGTTTGTGTGCTACTTTTTGCTTCGCCAAGAACGCCTCCTTGCCCACGTCGGCTGGCTCCTCCTGGTGACCGACATCCTGATAGTAACCCTGCTGGTGTATTTCACCGGGGGGGTTGAAAGCATCTTCATCTGGGCTTACCTGGTGGTAATACTTTGGTGGGGATATATGGCCAGACTAAGAGGGGCAGTGACCGCGGGAGCAATCTCACTGGTCGCCTTTTGGCTTTTCGTTGGACTGGAACTGGGGGACGCCCTTCCCCACTATCAGCTCCTTCCCCTGGAGGAAAGTTTCTACGAGGACACCGCGCTGGTGGGAGCCATCGTTGCCGTCTATTCCCTGGCCATCCCCCTGGTGATCTGGATTGGCACCTATCTTTCCGCTCGCCGTCAGAGGGAGAGCACAAGGCGGGGTTATCTCGAGGGTGTGCGAGCCTTTGTTGAGGCTGTGGAAGCCAAGGACCCCCACACCAAGGGGCACTCAGAAAGGATTGCCCACTACGCAGCTCGTATTGCCCAGGAATTAGGACTTAAGCGCAAAGAGATAGAGCTAATCAGGCAGGCGGGGCTTATTCACGATGTGGGCAAGATCTTCCTTCCTGAAGATGTCCTCACCGCCAGGGGGGAGCTAGAGCCAGCACAGCAGGCGGCGATGATGAGCCATCCTTTGCTCAGCTACGAAGTGCTGGGGAAATCCGGTGCCCCCGAAGATATTCTCCTTGCTGTAAGGCATCACCACGAGTGGTATGGGGGTGGGGGCTACCCTGACGGGCTCCGAGGACAGGATATACCCCTTGCCGCGCGCATCCTTGCTGTGGCTGACGCCTTCGAGGCGATGACTGCCGGTCGCTTCTACCGCGCCCGACGCTCCATTGAGGAGGCAGCGGGGGAGCTTTCCCAGGGAAAGGGGACCCAGTTTGACCCCACGGTTGTGGATGCCTTCCTCAAGCGACTGGAGAAGGAAGAGGTGCCGACACGATTGCCTGAGAAGGTGCCAGCCCCTGTGGAAAAGGAAGAGCCCAAGGTCCCCCTTGCTCGCCGAGAATTGCCCTGGACCCTGGGCATGATGACCACCACTCAGTACAAGGCCTCCACCATCCTATTTCGACTTGGTCAGGAGGTGCGCTCCATTCTTGACCGTAGCACCATCCAGACCAAGGTTCTATCCCTGCTTAGAGAGGTTCAGGGCTACGATAATTGTGCCCTTTTCATCAGGGAGGAGAGCGGTGAGCTGGTGATGCAAGCAGCCATCGGGCATCGGATTCATCAGAGAGGCGCTCGGGTAGCCAAGGAGGAAGGGGTTATCGGCTGGGTCGCAGAGCATGGAGTGGTGCGAATGATCCCTGATGTAACCACTAACTCCAGCTACTTGGAGAGCAGCTTCCTCAGGTCGGGGACTATGCTTGTTATCCCCCTGGCGACGGAGGGGAAAGTGGTAGCGGTTCTTGTGGTCGAGAATGAGATGCCCGATGCTTTTAGCATGGAGGATGTCCATCTAGCCGAGGCCATCGGACCATACATTGCGGCGGTGATCGAGGTCGCACTGCTCCACGAACAGGCAAAGAGAGCCGCCTCCTATGACAGCCTCACCGGCGTTTACAACCATCGCTACTTTTATGAGCGCCTGGGGCAGGAGATGAGCCACTCCCAGCGTCACGGACACCCCCTTTCCATCGTCATCATCGATGTCGATGCACTGAAGAAGGTAAACGACCTCTACGGGCACCTCGCTGGTGATGAGGCACTGAAGAGGATGGGACGCCTGTTGAGGGAGAATGTGAGAGCCGCCGATGTGGTCGCCAGATACGGAGGGGACGAGTTTGCCATTATCATGCCGGAAACGGACACTGAGGAGGCAAAGAAGGTCATCGCCAGGCTTATGCGTATCCTGGACAAATCAACTGTTGAATATGGTGAACTGAGCTTCCCTATGCCCTCTCGCTCCCATGGAGTGGCAACCTTCCCCTGGAACGGCAACAACCCCACCGAGCTCTTCGCTGTTGCTGACGCCCATATGTATCAGGAAAAAGAGGGAAGAGGCGCCAACGCCTGAGGGAGCTCACCTCGGTTTTCCCAAGGGGATGATATAAAGAGGCCTGACCTCTCTCTCCAGGTCCATCACCCGGCTCACGTCTTCATCGGAGAAAGCGCCCACCATCACCACGGCTAAACCCAGTGCCACCGCCTGTAGATGAATATTCTCTCCCACATGCCCCGCTTCCATGTGAACGTATCTCTCTGCCCTCCGCCCATATCGCCAGGCGGTCCTCTCGTAGAGGGCACAAATCACGATATCCACCGGTGCCTGGACAATAAATTCCTGGTCCAGGGCGGCAATGGAGAGTTGCTGCCTGAAATCCCCTTCTTTATAGCGGTGAAGGGAGTGATTTTCTACATTGTAGTGGTAGATTCCTGCCTCCAGCCCCTCCACCCCATCCCGACCCACGAAAACATAGACTTCGAGGGGATAAGTGGCTCCGGCACTGGGGGCTGCCCTTAGTCCCTCAGCATCGGTAGTCCCCTGGGCAGACCATAACACCTGAGAAAGCTGGGAAAGGGACAATGGTTCCCCCTTATATCTTCTCACCGACCTTCTTCGGGCAATGGACTCCTCCACAGACATCGCTCCCCGCTGGCTGGGAGGAGGCAGGGGGAACTCGGGGCCGCGGTCGAACTCGCCCTCTCTGAAATTTCTCCTGCGAAACATGAGAACCCCTCTTCATTTAAGCAGTTGAGCACTGGCCTCGGCAGTGACGATGCGGTACACCTCTTGAAGGGGAAGGCCGTGCTCCTGAGCGAGACGGCGGCAGTCCTCAAACTCGGGGGAGAGACTGATTCTGGCGCCGCGAAAGCGCTTCACTTTGACCCCCACTCTGCCCAGGCTGGAATCGAAGGCTATCATTTCTCGCTCCGATTCATGGCGCCCAACCCTTTGCCAGCGCAGGCCCAATGTGGAGGTCTCCCGCAGCAGGGTGTCCACAATCTTGCCTTCAGCCTCGGGAGGGGCAAGAACGCTGAGCATCACTGCGGGGCGATTTTTCTTCATCTGGATCGGGGTGAACCAAACATCCAGGGCACCGTGCTCAAAGAGGCGCTCCATAACATAGCCATAAAGCTCAGGGCTCATGTCGTCGATATTGGTCTCCAGGAGGAGAAGCTGGCGTTCCTCAGCGGTGCTCTCCCCGATCCAAAGGGGAAGGACGTTGGGCATGGCGGCCAGCTCCCGTGAGCCAACGCCGTAGCCAATGCGCTCCAGGCGAAATGTCGGGCTCTCGAATGAGGCGAGGGTGGTAACGATAGCTGCCCCGGTGGGGGTAACTAGCTCCCCCAGCTCAGGGGAAGGCGTGGGTCGGATCGGCGCCCCCGATGCGGCGATAAGCTCCAGGGTGGCGGGTGCGGGCACGGGAAGGACGCCTTGCTCCGTCTGGACTGTTCCACTTCCAGCAGGCAAAGGGGACGAAAAAAGGGCCTCGATCCCCAGGAGGTCAAGCCCGATAACTGCTCCTACCACATCAACGATGGCGTCGGTGGCCCCCACCTCGTGAAAGTGGACCTCATCAATGGGGAGGCGATGGACCTTTGCCTCGGCGGCAGCAAGGCGGTTGAAGATAAGGGCACACCGCTCTTTCGCCCGTTGGCTTAATTCGCTATTTTCAACTAAACTCAATATATCCTTTATACCACGCTGCTCTTGGGCGCTCTCATCCACAGTTACTATCACCTGTGTTCCGGTGATTATCCCCCGGCTCGCTGGCTGGGCCGATATTCGGTAGCCAGAAAGGGGAAGCAGGGCAAGACCGGCGGTGAGGGAGTCAAGGGATAGCCCGGCATCCAAAAGCGCCCCCAGGATCATGTCGCCGCTCGCACCAGAAAAGCAATCGAAATAGCCGATCTTCAATAAAGCCTCCTTAAAGGTTCATGCTCCCCGAGCGATAGCCAGCAAGGTCGAGGGCGACATAGCTATAACCCAAAGCACGAAGCGCCTCCACTACCTGGAGTCGTATCTTGCCATCGGTAAACAGTGCCATATCCTCAGCGCTGACCTCGATGCGAGCGATGTCGCCGTGATGGCGCACCCGAAACTGGCGTAGCCCCAGTTCAGCGAGATATTCCTCGGCGGCGGAGACGCGCCTCAGAAGCTCCACGGTGATGGCCGTGCCATAGGGGAGGCGGGTGGCAAGGCAGGGGGTGGATGGCTTGTCCCAGTTGGGCAAGCCTCGGCTACGGGAAAGGCGGCGAATGTCAGCCTTGGTCAGCCCGGCCTCAAGAAGGGGGCTTCTCACCCCAAGTTCCTCGGCAGCCATCCTGCCCGGTCGATAGTCGCTGATGTCATCATAGTTTGTGCCATCCAACACCACCTCAAGCCCCTCCTCATCGGCGATGCGGCGCAGGAGCTGAAAAAGCCCCCGTTTGCAATAGTAGCAGCGGAGGGTGTCATTGGCGACAAAGGATGGGTCTTCCAGCTCACTGGTCTCAATAAGGATATGGCGCAGACCAAGCTGGCGAGCCAATGATTCAGCCTGAGCGATCTCTGAAGCAGGGTAAATGGGCGAAGAAGCGGTAACCGCCAGCGCTTTTTCGCCCAGAGCATCATGCGCTATAGAGGCCAGAAACGTACTATCGACGCCGCCAGAGTAGGCGACGACTACTGAACCCAGCTCCTGGAGCAGGGAATTGAGTTTAGCCTGTTTGTCCTTTAGCAAGTGCCACCCTGATTGCTTCCCTCAGCGATTCCACGCCTATAGGCTCGATCCCCTGAGGGGCGCTGAACTTTGCTCGCCGAGGGAGGAGACAGCGCCCAAAGCCCAGCTTCGCCGCCTCGGCCAGCCTCCGCTCCAACTGGGGAACGCCCCTCAGCTCGCCGCTCAGTCCCAGCTCGCCAATGGCTACCAGATTGGGGTCGATGGCAGCGCCTCGAAGGCTGGAGGTGATGGCCAGGGCGATGCCCAGGTCGGCAGCGGGCTCATTGACCCTCAGCCCACCGACGACATTGACGATGATATCCTGATTACCCAGAGGGAGGCCAGCTCGCTTGCTCAGCACCGCGGTAATCAACAGCAGGCGGTTGAAGTCGATGCCATTGGCGGTGCGGCGGGGGAGGCCAAAGCTGGTGGTGCTGGAGAGAGCCTGAATCTCCACCAGAAGGGGCCTGGTGCCCTCCAGGGTGGGGACCACAGCCGAGCCCACCGTATCACGAGCCCGCTGGGCAAGGAAAACCTGGGATGGATTATCCACCTCCACCAGGCCATCTCCCCTCATCTCAAAGATGCCCACCTCATTGGTGGAGCCAAAGCGGTTCTTCACGCTTCTCAACAGCCGGTAGGTACTGAAGGGCTCCCCCTCAAGGTAGAGCACTACATCGACGATGTGCTCCAGGACGCGGGGCCCGGCGATGGCGCCATCCTTGGTAACATGCCCTGAGAGCAAAACGGGAACACCAGCGGCCTTGGCCCACTGCATGAGCCTCATGGTGCACTCCCGAATCTGGCCCACGCTCCCCGGCGCTCCCCCCAGTTCATCGAGGTAAACCGTCTGGATGGAATCGATGATCACCAGATGGGGGGATGCCTGGTCGATGTGCTCTAGGATTATCTCCAGGTTGGTCTCAGGGAGGACGAAGAGGTGCTCACCGCCAAGACTGAGGCGATTGGCTCGAAGTCTAACCTGCTCAAGCGATTCCTCACCGGAGACATAGATAACCTTTTCCCCTCCCTCAGCAGCCATCGCCGAGACCTGGAGCATAAGTGTCGATTTGCCAATGCCAGGGTCGCCACCGATGAGCACTAGAGAGCCAGGCACAATCCCCCCGCCCAGAACCCGATTGAACTCAGCCGAGGAGAGGGTGAGGCGTGGGGTTCCCTCGATAGTGACCTGGGAGAGCTCCTGAGGGGCGGTTGATGGCAGCCGCGAAGGGGCGGCGCGGCTAGTGGGGGCAGCGACCACTGTTTCGACAAAGGTGTTCCAGCCTTCGCAGCCGGGGCAGCGACCGAGCCATTTTGGGCTCTCCCTGCCGCACTGCTGACAAACGAAAACCGTCCTTAAGCGCCTTTTATCCATTGCCCAAAACCTAAAGCAAACGGGGAAGCCCAAAGCAGGCCTCCCCTCAAATCGCTGACTTCCAGCTTTCTACTTTTTCATTACCGCCAGCATCTCGCCCGAAGTCCTCACCCGCCCCATACCGGGGAAGACCCTGTTCATGGCGTAATCGTGAGCCTCGGGCATTATGGAAGCGCAGCAATCGCTGAGGACAAGCACGTGATAATCCCTCTGGCGGGCGTCGCGAGCGGTGTTCTCCACACAGCCGTTAGTGACCACGCCGGCCAATATCAGGGTGTCAATGCCGCGAGTGCGCAGCAAAAGATCGAGGTCAGTGTTATGGAAGGCGCTGCTCCTGCGCTTCACTACCACATAATCCTCAGCCGCTGGCTTAAGCTCATCGATGAAATCAGCCCCGGGGGTGCCCTCGACCATGACCTCGCCCATCTCCTTGGGAACCAGACCCTGAAGCATAAAGTCGGTGATGGTGGGGACAACATCGGCGCCGTCCTTTCGGTGCACCGTCGCTATATGCCAAATAGGAACCTTGGTTTCCCTGGCCCCCTTTATCACCCGGGCGATGTTCTCAATAACCTTGTTGGATTGAATAGCTTGAAAAAGCGGGGCAAAATATCCGCCCTCAGTCTTGACCAGGTCCTTCTGCATATCGATCACCAGAAGGGCAGTCTTTCTCAAATCGATATCTGTTTCCTTTTTCGCTCTATTGGCTGTGGAAGAAGAGGGACTATTGGCAGTCTTTTGCATTTTTCGCTCCTGGGCTCAAGAGTAAGAAAAAGGCCCTCAACTCAATATGTGGTCCTTTTTGTCCTGTCGCTCTACGGTGAGGCTCGGATGCTGTCTTTTTCAGGTTGCTTCAGCAGCCCCTAGGGGGATTTGGCCGCCTCTTTAGCCACTTCAAGGGTGCGGATCACGATCTCCTCACCCTCGCAGTCAACGAGCACAGTGTCCCCGGCCTGAAAGTCGCCACGGAGAAAGGCATCAGAAAGCGGGTCCTCCACCATGTCCTGAATGGTGCGGCGCAGGGGGCGGGCACCAAAGACGGGGTCGTATCCCTTCTCGCCGAGGAGGTTCTTAGCGGTATCGGTGACCTCCAGCTTTATCGTCTTCTCCGCCAGCTCCTTCCAAACCTCACGCAGCATGAGATCGACGATCTGCCTGATGTGCTCCTTGGTCAGGGCATGGAAGACAACGGTGCCATCGATGCGGTTGAGGAACTCGGGACGGAAGAACTTCTTCACCTCACCTAGCACCTTCTCCTTCATCCTCTCATAGGCCTGCTCTTGGCTCTTTGCATCCTCAGTTTTGGTGGCAAAGCCTAAGGTGGTGTCCCGCCTAATCAGTTCAGCACCGATATTGCTGGTCATAACGATGATGGTATTGCGGAAATCAACCCGCCTGCCCTTGGCATCGGTGAGGTGACCGTTATCGAATATCTGAAGTAATATATTGAACACATCAGGGTGCGCCTTCTCGATCTCATCAAGAAGGATCGCTGAGTATGATTTACGTCTCACCGCCTCGGTGAGTTGTCCCCCTTCCTCGTAACCAATATACCCTGGGGGCGCTCCAACAAGGCGAGCCACAGTATGCTTCTCCATGAACTCCGACATGTCCAGCCTGATCAGGGCATCCCTGCTGCCAAAGAGGAATTCGGCCAGCACCCTTACCAGCTCTGTCTTTCCCACGCCGGTGGGGCCGAGGAAGATGAAGCTGCCAATGGGGCGTCTGGGGTCCTTGAGTCCGGCTCGGGCCCGTCTCACCGCTTTGGAGATGGTGGTAATTGCTTCATCCTGACCAATGATGTTGCGATGAAGCACCGACTCCATCTGAAGCAGGCGGGTGGTTTCATCCTTAGCCAGGCGGGTCACCGGGATCCCGGTCCACATGCTTACCACCTCGGCGATATCCTCCTCGGTGACAACGGGCACCTCTGTCTGCTGTTCCTCCTGCCGTTCCTCCTCTACCTTGGTTGCCAACTTCATCTCGCGGTCCCTAAGCTCACCAGCGAGATCATACTCCTGGGAAGCGATGGCTGCCTCCTTATCCTTGCGCAGCGTTTCCAGAGCTTGCTCTGCCTCTTGCAGACCGACGGGGGTTGAAAGATGCCTGAGCTTTACCCTTGATGCCGCCTCATCCACCAGGTCGATAGCTTTATCAGGAAGGAAGCGATCCGGGATATACCTTGCTGCCAGTGCCGATGCTGCAGCCACTGCCTCATCGCTTATGGTCAATCCATGATGCTCTTCATAGCGACTCTTGATCCCCTGGACGATCTCCACGGTTTCCTCAATGGAGGGCTCATCTACCATTATCGGCTGAAAGCGCCGCTCCAGGGCGGGGTCACGCTCTACATGCTTTCGATAGTCATCGGCAGTGGTGGCACCGATGCATTGCAACTCCCCTCGCGCCAGGGAAGGCTTTAGTATGCTGGAGGCATCCACAGCGCCCTCGGCAGCACCAGCGCCAACAATGGTATGCATCTCATCGACAAAGAGCATGCAGTTGCCTGCCAGTTTTATCTCATCGATTACCTTCTTCAGCCGCTCCTCAAACTCACCTCGATACTTGGTCCCGGCCACTAGAGAGCCAATATCCAGGGTCAGCACTCGCTTATCTTTTAGCGTCTGGGGGACCTTCCCGGCCACGATGCGATGGGCCAGGCCCTCAACGATGGCTGTCTTGCCCACTCCCGGCTCCCCGAGGAGAACGGGGTTATTCTTGGTCCGCCGACTGAGGATCTGGATAACGCGTTCGATCTCCTTGTTGCGCCCGATAACTGGATCCAGCTTCCCGGCGCGAGCCATGGCGGTCAAATCCAGGCTTAGTTGATCCAGGGTAGGAGTGCGAGATGAGGGGCGAGCGCCAGGGTGAGGCTGAGGCATGCTCTGTTGCAGGGTGTGTTTCGTCTCCTCGCGCACCTTCTCCAGGCCGACACCGAGGCTTTCCAGGACACCAGCAGCAACCCCCTCACCCTCACGCAACAGCCCAAGAAGGAGGTGCTCGGTGCCAATATAATTATGACCCAGGCGACGGGCCTCATCTACAGCAAGCTCAATAACCCTTTTCGCCCTGGGGGTAAGCCCGATCTCGCCCCTAAAGGTTCGCTCCCCGCGCCCAATAATAAACTCCACCGCACTGCGCACCTTCTCCAGTTCCACACCGAGGTTTGACAGCACCTTGGCTGCAACCCCATCACCCTCGCGCACCAAGCCAAGCAGGATGTGCTCCGTGCCGATGTAGTTGTGATTGAAGCGCTGAGCTTCCTCTTGAGCCAGGGTGAGAACCTTGCGCGCTCTTTCAGTAAACTTTTCGAATCTGCTGGACATTCCCTACTCCAAGCCAGAACCGATACTTATTTTAACATACTCACACAAAAATGAAAAGGGCTTGACCTAGTACTTTGAGCCCTGTTGTCTCGGATACTAGCCACGCCCTCCCTTTCTTATAGCGGTGATCATCCTTTCAATGCCCAAGACCAGGAGCACAGAAAAGAGCACTGTCTCGAAGCTCCTTATTACTAGATTAGGCTCCGCTGCCTGCGTCACCCCATAAAGCCAAATATTGGCAAAGTGCCACAAAAAAGCAAGGGCACAACCGGTTAAAGCTAAATAGGCGAAGACTTCCCGAAGAGGAGCCCCCTGGCGGCGGCTTTCGTGGGCAGCTGAGCCTTTTCCTTGGTGAGGTTGAAGCCTCATAGTGAAACCCCCTGTCTTGCGCAGGCGGTTTCACTATTGGCTCCCCAGTGCTCAAGTGACCAAGTGTGAGCCCTGGTTCATTGCCCCTGCGATATTCAGTACTTTTTCCCTAGGTTGCAAAACCCAGACGGTAGTACCATATCTATTGTATCATGGTATCTATAAACATTGTCAACATAAAAAAGACCCCTTACCCTGGTTTGATTAGGGAAAGGGTACAAAAGTACTATAAAAGAGAACAAAAAAACTTCCCGGCAGTGGCATATTTTCCACACCCCGTTGCCAGGGCAGTATCGTCTGCGCTGAGACGTTTCACTTCCGTGTTCGGGATGGGAACGGGTGGGTCCGCCTCGCTCTAACCACCGGGAAATCTTTTCAAACTATAGGCTGTGGTAAACAAAACGACTTTTGGCTATCATACCGATAGCCTCAAGGCAAACCAATTAAAACTAACTCCTAGAGCGAAAAAGGCGAAAAAATTGGTAGCGGGAGTTGGATTCGAACCAACGACCTTCGGCTTATGAGCCCGACGAGCTGCCACTGCTCCATCCCGCGTCCTTTTCGACCTAATGGCTGTGATCTATGAGGGGCCAATGGCTACCGATAAACAGTTATTGGCTCTCCCTTTTTTCGACCTAATCGCTGTGGTCTATGGGAGGTCAATATCTTTTTTAAGGGCGATAGCACAAGAGCCTCAAATCCGCTGTTGCCTCATTCTGGTTCGCTTGCTATCGCCCTCGATATTGCCCTGTTGGTTATGTTCTCATCTGGTTGTAGGTCAAGCCCTCGGCCATTAGTACCGCTTAGCTCAACCGATTGCTCGGCTTACACCTGCGGCCTATCTAGCAGGTAGTCTCCCTGCGGCCTTACCCGGTTACC
The DNA here is from genome assembly GCA_030626475.1 of Chloroflexota bacterium. Taxonomy (GTDB): domain Bacteria; phylum Chloroflexota; class Dehalococcoidia; order E44-bin15; family E44-bin15; genus JADFVG01. The sequence continues at coordinate 22,163 of DAOUOW010000020.1, forward strand.
CGGTGGCAGATCTTATCTTGGGGTCGGCTTC
>DAOUOW010000009.1 GCA_030626475.1 Chloroflexota bacterium
CATGCTCGGCGGTTGCGGTAACGGCGAAGATGCGGTGGGGACACTTCAGTTCCATGCCAACGGTGAAGACTTTGTCCGGCAGGGATTTGTTTCCAAAGACGGCTGGAGCATTAACTTCGATCATGTGTATGTTAATCTTGCAGATGTCACCGCTTATCAGACTGACCCCCCGTATGACTCCCAATCGGGTGGCGACGTGGAAGCTGAGGTTGAGGTCAGCCTTGACAGCGTGTATACCGTGGACCTGGCGGAGGGCGGCGAAAACGCTCCCCCTATCCTGAGTCCATGTCGAGGTTTCTTCAATTCAGCCAGTTCTTTTCCGATCATGTTCTGTTAACGCCATTGGTTGCGCCTGCAAGCTATTGCAACAACCTCTCCCCTATGATATAATTCTATAAAGGCGAAGATGAAAGGCAAAGAGAAACGGGCTAAGGAAGCAGGCGATGTTTTGCGTGAGCTGGGTTACCGGCTAACCCCACAGCGCATGCTGATTCTGGCCGCCGTGCAAGCAAGCGATAGCCACATCAGCGCCGAAGAGATCTACTCCCAAGTTCGCGCCCAATATCCCCATGTCAACATCTCCACAGTCTATCGCACCCTTGACCTGTTGAAGGGGCTGAGTCTAGTAACGGAGACGGACCTTGGTGAAGGGCGAGTGCGCTACCACTACGCCGATAAAGGCCACCATCACCATCTCATCTGCGAAAGGTGTGGCGCCATTATAGATGTGGACGAGAACCTATTCTTGCCTTTGAAAAGGACTTTGCTTAAGGACTACCAGTTCAATGCCGATATAAGGCACTTCGCCATCTTTGGACGCTGTACAAAGTGCCCAAGGTGATTTTTTTATAGGGAGTTATTGCAATTAGTTGCAAATGCACCCAATAGCGTTAAAACTTGACGTAGAGGAGTGAGAGCGATGTGTGAAGCCATTGTTTACCTCGTCAACAACGGAGAGGAAAAGGAGATTATGCGGAACGTCCTTTTTCTACAGGTTCAAGGGGAGCGCCTGCTACTGGCCGACCTCTTGGGCAACAGGAAAGAGCTATCAGCCAGGATCCGGAATATCGACTTCGATCAACATAAGGTCATTGTTGAGGAGTCCTAGGAAAAGGAACACTTCTTCGTAATGGGTTTGTATAGGATACTATGTTAGGAGGATTTTAGTGGGAAAACGACTTCTTGTGCTGGCTCTTGCTGCATTGCTTGCTGCCAGTATCATGCTCGGCGGTTGCGGTAACGGCGAAGATGCGGTGGGGACACTTCAGTTCCATGCCAACGGTGAAGACTTTGTCCGGCAGGGATTTGTTTCCAAAGATGGTTGGAGCATTAACTTCGATCATGTGTATGTTAATCTTGCAGATGTCACCGCTTATCAGACTGACCCCCCGTATGACTCCCTATCGGGTGGCGACGTGGAAGCTGAGGTTGAGGTCAGCCTTGACAGCGTGTATACCGTGGACCTGGCGGAGGGCGGCGAAAACGCTCCCCCTATCCTGGTGGGCGAAGTGCAAAATGCTGCCGTAGGCCATTATAATGCCATCTCCTGGGAGATGGTCAAAGCATCATCAGGCCCCGCCGCTGGCTATGGCCTGGTTATTGTCGGGACGGCCGAGAAAGATGGTCAGAGCATCGACTTTACCATCAAGGTCGAGAAGGAATACGAATACTCTTGTGGCGAATATGTCGGCGACGAACGTAAAGGCATCGTCGAGGACGGCGGCACGGCCGATGTGGAGATGACTTTCCACTTCGACCACGTCTTTGGTGACGCCGAGAGTCCGATGAGTGACCACTTGAACATCGGCGCCGTCGGCTTTGAGCCATTTAATAGCATAGCGGAAGGTGGAAAGCTGGATGAGGACATGGCCGGGCTCCAGGCCAAACTCTCAGCAGAGGATTACGCGACGCTGGTGGATGTTCTCCCCACCCTGGGTCACGTCGGCGAAGGCCATTGCCATTGCGAATAGCGCAAATCTCGATCTGAGAGGAGCTGGCTTTGCACATGTAGCCCCTGCAGCATCCATAGTTGCATTAGTCGTGGATAGCATTTCGGTTGTCCGTAAGAGGGGTAGTCTAGCAGTGGAAAAATCGCAGGAAGGAGACCAAAAACTATGATTAAGGGGATACGTTTGATAGCTGCTATGCTATTAGCAGGGATATTGTTCATCGCTGTTACAGGTTTAGCAAGCGCCCACAATCTCTACATAGAAACAGACACTAACCCGGAAATACCCACAGAGCAAGAGGTTCAGATACTCTTCGGTCATCCTAACGCTCCAGAGTCGTGTATGACAGTGCCAATGGAATATGCTCGAGTGTATAAACCCGACGGGACTATAGTAGAGCTAGAACTGAAAGAGGATTCAGGCTATCGCACGGCCAGTGAAGCCACCTATTGGTCAGCCAAGGTCACACTAGATCAGGAAGGTGATTGCGTTATAGCCGCCTCAAGAGTACCGATCTACTTTTCCCCCGCGTGGCATGACCTTGCTGGGTCACCCGAGCTCACCCGAGACTGGGCGAAGGTGATTGTTCATGGCGGCGGGGAGGAACAGTGGCAGAAAGCGGTGGGTCTGCCGTTCGAGATCGTTCCACTGGTAAGTCCCTATGGTTTGCGCGTTGGAGACACTTTCAGGGCCCAAGTTCTATTTAATGGCGAGCCGATAAAAGCAGAATACGCTGCCGCTCATGAAACTGAAAGCATCCATGACCCAGAAGTAGCCCAAACAGGGGAAACAGCGGAGGACGGCACATTCTCAATATACATTAGTAAATCTGGAATGTGGACGGTGAAAGGAGAATATGACATCGAGGAACCAGGTACTTGGACTGCTACTTTCGACCTCGGGGGCTACTTTAAGGAAGGCGATAAGCTGGACTACGAGGTTGAAAGATACCAGACAATGATGACAATGTGGGCCTCATCACTAGGAGCGTCGCCACCCGGACCCCAGGGGCCTGAAGGGCCCCCGGGACAGCAGGGACTAGCAGGGCCACCGGGGTCGGCGGGAGGAGCCACCTGGGCATATGCAGCCCTCGGGGTCGCGATAGTCGCCGTGCTCCTAGGTGCTATCTCACTTGCCCGGGAGAGAGGCTAATAAAAATTGCGTATCTCAGATGGCGTGCTATCGGCTTCGATCTGAAAGTGAGGCCTGGCAGAATCTCGGCGGAGACCCCTGATTTCAGGAGGTGTGATTATGGGTAGAAAGTGGAAACTTGTCATATGCATAACTTCTCTTCTCATTATCCTTGGCCTACCGACAGAAGTCCATGCCCATGGTGTCGTGATCAAATACACGAGCGACATAGAGATTGAGATTGTCGCTACCTATGATACCGGCGAACCGATGGACGGTGCCCAGGTGTTAGTCTATGCGCCTGATGATCCCTCAACTCCTTGGCTAACGGGGGTCTGTGATGATAAAGGCCACTTCACCTTCACGCCCGACACCTCCAAGCCAGGCATCTGGGATGTCAAGATACGCCAGGCAGGCCACGGTGGCATCATCCATATTCCTGTCGGTGAAGATGCGGTGGCAACCGGTAGCAGCGGCGGCGGCTATTCCGGCCTTCAGATCGTACTGATGGCGGCTTGCGTTACCTGGGGCATTATCGGTACGGCACTATATTTGTCGTCACGAAAGACAGCACGAAAGAGAGCCTGATGCATATCCCTGATGGTATTCTACCTGCCAGCGTGTGTGCTGCTGGCTATGCTGCCACTGTACCAATCGCCTGGTATTCAATTCACAAAATAAGAAAGGGAGGAGACCCTCGGGAGAACATCCCCAAAGCCTCTCTACTCACGGCTGCCTTCTTTGTTGCCTCCTGGATTCATATCCCGGTGCCACCTACCAGTGTTCACCTGGTGCTGAACGGCCTTTTGGGCGTTGTGCTGGGTCATTTTGCCTTCCCGGCTATTCTCATCGGCCTATTTTTCCAGGCAGTGATGTTTCAACACGGCGGTCTGACAACCTTGGGAGTGAATGCGATTGTAATGGGATTTCCGGCACTACTTTCCTACTACATATTCCGGTTCGGCAACATTTTCAGGAAAGATAGCAATATAATCGCCGGAGTTTTTGGATTCCTGGCCGCCTTTTGTGCCATTGGTTTGTCGGTGAGCATCTTCGTGGTCGTTCTGATTACTAACATCCCAGGCGGTTTCGATGTCTCAACCGAGCGAGCAGCAATATACACACTTGCCCTGGCCCACGTGCCGCTGATGTTCATCGAGGGTGCCTTCACCGCGTTTGTGGCCGTCTTCCTCCGGCGGGTGCAGCCAAAACTGTTGGTCAGAGCATGAGATTCGGATTCGATGAATATATCCACCTTGGCTCCCCATTGCATCGCTGGGATCCAAGGTACAAATTGATCGGTCTTCTGGCTCTAATCTTCGCTTTCTCCTTTGTCAGTGACCTGCGTATGCTGCCGGCAATGGTGGTTGTTACTTCCGCTGCCTATATTATCTCTAAACTGCCTGTCTCCTTCATGCTGACCCGATTACGTTATCCCTCCTTCTTTCTCTTGGCAGTGGTTCTCCTCCTGCCCTTCCTCTCGGGAGAAACCATCGTCATGAGCATTGGCCCCCTCGATTTGCGGCAGGAAGGGCTTGTTGCCGTGCTCTTGATAGCTACCAGATTTCTCTCCATTCTGACGATAGGCTTGGTTCTCTTCAGCACTGCTCCCTTTTTGACTACCATCAAAGCGATGCGCGCTTTACACCTCCCCGCCATCCTGACTGATATGGCACTTCTCACTTTCCGCTACCTTCAGGAGATCGGCGACTATCTGCATAGAATGGAGACATCGATGAGGCTTCGGGGATTTGGCGAGCGGCGCTTTAGTATTCAGGGCTTCCGTATCCTGGCCTGGCTGGGCGGCAGTATCCTGGTGCGTAGTTATGAGCGTTCTGAATGGGTCTACAAGGCAATGATTCTGAGAGGCTATGGCCAAGCTGAGTCCCTTAAAGGCGAGTTTCAAGCCTCTTACACCGATGTATTTGCTCTAGGTGCTACTCTCCTGATCGCAGCTGGGTTCGTTGCAGGGGATATCCTAATATAGACATGAGTAAACTGCTTTGCTAGAATGGCTCGAACATGGGTAATGAAAGATCAGACGCACCGATGTCACCAGAAGAGTTTGTCGAACCCGCGCTCATGATTTCCGGTCTATGCTTCTCCTACCCGGACACGCCCAACGTTTTAGAGGACGTCAATCTCAAGGTGATGCCAGGGGAGCGAGTGGGACTTATCGGCCCTAATGGAGCTGGTAAGACCACTTTGTTTCTGCAAATCTGCGGCCTGCTGGAGCCGTCTGCGGGGCAGATCGTTGTGCTAGGTAAACCAGTGAAAAATCGAGACTTTCGCCCCGAGGTTGGCCTAGTCTTCCAGAATCCAGACGATCAACTTTTTTGCCCATCGGTGCGGGACGATGTCGCCTTTGGCCTGCAGAATATGGGGCTATCAAAAGACGAGGTCGAAGCGAGGGTAACGGAGGCATTATCTACCGTGGGGTGCTTGGAGCTTGCTGAAAGGCCTGTCCACCATCTCTCAGAAGGGGAGAAGCGCATGGTTTCAATTGCAGACGTGCTGGCGATGTGGCCGCGACTAGTAATGTATGACGAACCCAGCGCCAATCTCGACATCCGCTCTCGGCGTCGTCTCATCCGCCTTTTGCAGGCATCAAAGGAGACGATGCTAATCGCCGCTCACGACCTTGAACTCGTCTTGGAAGTATGTAACCGTGTCGTACTAATTGACAAGGGGCAAATAATTGTTGACGGGAACCCCCGCGAGATCATGGGCGATGACAGGTTGATGGAGAACCACGGTCAAGAAAAGCCCCATTCTCTTGTGCCACATTCACACAAAAGTAACAATCGTCCAACTTGTGCAGACTCGGACAGCCCAGGAGTTATCAAGCCTCAAGCTCGAGGCTCAAATCCAGGGCCTTCACCGAATGGGTGAGGGCTCCAACGGAGATGAGGTCAACGCCGCTTTCAGCAACCTGACGCACGCTGTCCAGAGTGATGCCACCAGAGGCCTCAATTAAGGCGTGCCCCTTTGCCAGCTCAACCACCCGACGCATATCCTCGATAGCCATGTTGTCCAAAAGGATGGCATCTGCGCCGGCTTCCAGCGCTTCTTCGCCCTCACCAACGCTACCCACTTCGATCTCTACCTTGAGGGTCGAACTTTGACGCGCCCTCTGGATTGCCTCCTTTATCCCCAGCCCCATAGAGCGGAAAGCCGCCAGGTGGTTGTCCTTGATCAGGATGCCATCGCCAAGGTGCAGGCGGTGGTTCTTCCCCCCTCCAACGCGCACGGCATACTTCTCCAGAGCCCTTATCCCGGGGGTGGTCTTGCGGGTATCTGTGATCCAGACCTCCAGCCCCTTTGTGGCTTCAACATAGCGCGCCGTCTCTGAGGCGATGCCGCTGAGCCTAGTCAGGAAGTTGAGGGCCACCCGCTCCCCCTTGAGGATGCTCCCCACCCTGCCCTCAATGGTGGCCACCACATCCTTTTTTCGAACTTTGGCGCCATCTTGAATCAGAGCTTCAAACCGTATCGAGGGGTCAACCCGCAGAAAGACCTCCTTAGCCACCTCCACCCCAGCCAGCACCCCCTCCTCCCCGGCGATGATGGCTGCCCTCCCCTGCTGCTCAGGCGATATGAGGGCTTCGGTGGTGACATCGCCATAGGAGATGTCCTCGGCCAGGGCGCTGTCGATCGCCTCCTCGACCTGCTTCCATGAATTGGCTAGAATTTTATCCATAAGCCTAAAGCCTACTCTTTCAAGAAACTATACGCTGTTTGCCCTTTGCTTGATAGCCTAAACAAACCGTTGCCTGTTATCTTAGACAGTATTTCATCTTCTTTCATGTGATGATCATTGAAAGATAAGACACCGTTTGGTTTCAATACTCGATGCAACTCTTGTAATACTCCATTTGGGTCACTCAACGCGTGAAGGGTATCGTATAACAGAACTACATCTACGCTATTATCTGGCAATCCAGTTTTACAGTCGGAACAAATGGTTTCCACATTCGTCAATTGCTTTTTTGAAGCGATACTCTGAACGCTCTTAATTGCAAGTGGATGGATATCCAGAGCGTAAATTTTCCCTGATTTGCCCACTAATTCTGCAAGAGGGACTATGTAACTCCCGGGCCCACAGCCATAGTCGAGCACATGAAACCCTGGTTCTATCCCCACCTCTTTCAAGATATCCATGCGGGGCAAGCGGAGATCGCGAAATTTGTAGCTGAGAGACATGAATTTGAAATCAAGACCGGACTTTGGTTTATCCATTGTGCGAATAGCCTGCTACTTCTTTACCTTTAGCGCATCCAATGCCTGCTGGAAGGATTCATTGGCAAATTGCAAATACATCTCCCGAGGCAAAAGTTCGCGGCTCACGGTCGCCAGGGTTTCAGCAGACATCTCGCCGTCCCGCACGAGCTGGCGACCGGCATCTTTCGCCGCTTCGAAGATGTCATCCACCGGCGCGCCCATCTCCTTCATAGCCCTCAGTCCCCCACCGTGAGGCCTTAATAACGCCCCAGCAAATTCCCTCCCCATATTCTTGCAAGCTGCCTTCATGTGGACGAGCAGCGGGTCGAAGTTGTCCATCTCCCAGAAGCCACAGTTGGAGACCAGCACGACTTTGCCACGCTTGGCTCCTTCGTGCAGGGGATGACGACAGTGACCATCGCGTACCTCGATAAACGGCTGCGCCAGCGGGATAATTCGGTCCATCAGGTTCTTCATCGGGCCAGAGACCGCATCCACATAGACCGGGGTGGCGAACACCCAGATGTCGGCCTCGCACAGCTTTGTAAGCATCATGTTCATGTCGTCCTTCTGCCAGCACTTGCCCGGCGTCTTGAGCCAGCAGTTGAACTCGCCCTGGCAGGGGTTGATCTTGAGCTTCTTGGTGTAGTAGAGTTCGACCTCTGCCCCCACCTCTCTCATGCCCTCAAGGAATGGGGCGAGAATCATGGCTGTGTTGCCCTTGTCCATCATCGGGCTGGAGTTGATTGCCAGCACGTTTGTCATTTCCCCTCCTCTCTGTGCTAGTCAGTTTCACCGACCGCTGATATACCGCGTGCTTGATATACACCCTATAACTATAGGCTTAGAATTTGCGGTGGTCAAGCTGGCTGCGCAGAGGTTAAGCCGTCTTCCTGAAGACGATGTGGCGCTGCCAGTCAGGCAATGGCTCGGGGAAGTCAAAGCGGAAGTGAGCACCGCGGCTCTCCTCCCTAATGAGGGCTGCTTCCGCCATCAAGCGCCCCACCAGGATCATGTCGCTCAGCTCATAGGAGGGGCGATCTGAGGGCTTCTTCACGGTCTCCTGCCATGAGGCGAGTACCGACGCCGCTTCCTCCAGCCCCTCCCCGGAGCGCACTATCCCCACCTTGTCCCACATCAGCGACTGAACTGCCGGTAAGCTAAGAGCAGGAACGGCACCTGTAGCTTTCCTCCGGCTGAGATCGAAGTAACCCTGTTCTCGGCGCTGGCGGGCACGTTTGCCAGGCCTGGACGCTTTCCTTGTTCGCTCCAGGATTCTCTTGGCAAAAATGACCACCTCAAGAAGGGAATTGGAGGCCAGCCTGTTTGCCCCGTGTACCCCGGTGCATGCCGTCTCCCCGGCAGCGAAAAGCCCGGCGATATTGGTCTCCCCCCAGACATTGGTTTTCACCCCACCCATCATATAATGGGCAGCCGGTGCCACCGGGATCAGGGACTTGGTAATGTCTAAGCCATGATCGAGGCAAAAGCGATAGATATGGGGGAAGCGGGCCGAGATTTTGCGCGCAGGTAAGTGGGTAACATCGAGGAAAACGCGGTCGGTGCCCGTTTTCCTCATCTCAAAAAGGATGCCGCGGGCAACGATGTCCCGAGGCGCGAGGTCCCCATCGGGAGAATAGTCAAACATGAACTGGCGCCCCTCCTCGTTGCGCAGTATCCCACCCTCACCCCTTACCGCCTCCGAGATAAGGCACCGGGTAACCCCGGGCAGGCGCAGCGCCGTGGGGTGGAACTGGAAAAACTCCATATCGGTGATCTCAGCTCCAGCGCGGTAGGCTAAAGCTATGCCATCGCCGGTTGCAATTTCGGGATTGGTTGTGAACTTGAAAAGCCCTCCCCCACCCCCGGTAGCCAGGATCACGGACTGGGTGCCAAATTCCTCGACACTGCCAGTGCTGCAATCGAGGGCTCTTACCCCTTTGGCTACGCCATCCTCAACGATAATCTCGGTAGCCAAGAAGTGCTCCAAGATGACGACCTTAGCCAGCCTTGCCATCCGGCTTAGGGTAACCTCGATATGCTCCCCGGTGGCATCACCACCAGCGTGCAGGATCCTGGGCACGCTATGGGCTGCCTCCCGGGTCAGAGCCACTTCTCCATTGAGGGTGTCAAAGGGGACTCCAAAATTGACCAGATCGGTGATGCGGTCGGGAGCCTCCTCAACCAGGATGCGCACCGCCTCTGGGTCACACAATCCAGCCCCGGCGGCCATGGTGTCACGGAAATGGAGCTCGGCGGAATCCCCCTGACCTATTGCCGCAGCAATCCCCCCCTGGGCGTACTTGGTATTGCATTCATCAATGCTGCCCTTGGTCAGGATGAGCACACTCCCATGCTCCCGCGCCAGAAGAGAGGTGTAAAGCCCAGCAATACCACTGCCAACAATGATATAATCATACTGGTTCATCTCAGTCCGCCAAACACATTCTAGCTTACCTCGATCATGCGGTCGAGGGCAAGCTTTGCCCTAACCCTCACTTCCTCAGGAACCGTCACAATATTTCGCCGCTCCTGCATCGTCCTGACGATGCTCTCCAGGGTGGTCTTTTTCATATCGGGACATAGCAAGCCCGTGGTGAGCAGGTGGAAGCTCTTCTCAGGGTTCTCCTGACGCATGCGGTGCAGGATTCCCTCCTCGGTGCCAATGAGGAAGGCGTTTCGGCTGTCCCCTTTGACATAGCGGATCATCTGCGATGTGCTCAGCGCAGCGTCAGCCTGGGCGATGACCTCAGCGCTGCACTCAGGGTGAACCACAGCCCCAGCATCAGGGTAAAGCTCTCTGGCAAGCTCGATATGCCTCGGCTTGAGCCGCTGATGGGGAGCGCAATAACCGGGATAAAGGATGATTCGCTTATCGGTTTTGGTGGAAACATAATGCCCCAGATGGCGGTCGGGGATGAAAAGGATTTCATTATTAGGCAGCGATTCCACCACCTGGAGGGCGTTGGCTGAAGTGCAGCAAACGTCGCTCTCGGCCTTCACTGCCGCCGAGGAATTCACATAGCAAACGACAGCAGCCTGGGGATACCTCTGCTTCCACTCCCTGAGGTCATCGGCATCGATCATATCCGCCATCGGGCAGCCGGCGCCGCCTTCACTGAGGAGCACCGTCCGCTCTGGATTGAGAATAGCGGCGCTTTCGGCCATGAACTGGACGCCACATAAGACGATAACCTCGGCATCGACCTTGGCGCACTCGCGGGCCAGCTCCAGGGAGTCGCCATAGAAGTCGGCGATGTCCTGCACCTCAGGGCGCTGGTAATTGTGAGCCGCAATCACCGCATTGAGCTTTCTTTTGAGCTCCAGGATACTCTCCTGAAGTTCGTTTGGTGCTTTCATTTGCTCACCACTCATATTGCAATTAACCTGCCAAACTCCCCTGAAGCGCCCAGGGGCTGGTCTTTTCGATCTTGACCCTGACCAGCTTTCCTATGTGGTCATCCTCATCGCTGAAGAAAACGAGCTTATCCGTCCTGGTGCGCCCCTGCCACTTCCCTTTTTTTCGTCCTTCTACCAGTATCTCGACTGTTTGGCCCAGAAGCTGACTATTGATCTCAGAGGCAATCCCCTCCTGGAGCGCCTCGATCTTCTCCCGCCTCCTCCTCTTCTCCTCCAAGGGGACATCGTCCCTGAGCTTCCTGGCGGCGATAGTTCCCGGGCGCGGCGAATAGCAGGCAGCATGCACAGTATCAAACCTGAGCTCGCGAATCATGTCGAATGTTCGCTCAAACTGCTCCTCGCTCTCCCCAGGGAAGCCGACAATGATATCGGTGCTCAGGGCAACACCGGGAATTGCATCCCGAATACGCTCTACAAGCTCCCGATACTGCTTCGCGCTGTAGCCCCGCCTCATCGCCATCAGGATATCATCGTCCCCCGCCTGAAAAGGAAGGCTGAGGTGCTCGCAGACCTTTTCAAGATGGGCCATCGCTTCAATAAGCCTCTCGCCCATATCTTTAGGGTGAGAGGTCAAAAAACGTATCCGAGACAAACTATCAACCTCGTTCAGCTCCGCTAGAAGGTCAGCCAGGTCGGGCGTGGCGGGCAGGTCATGCCCGTAAGAGTCGACATTCTGCCCGAGGAGGGTGACCTCCTTTACCCCCCGCTGGGCAAGCCATCTCACCTCGCACAGAATCTCATCTACAGGGCGGCTTCTCTCCCTCCCGCGGCGATAGGGAACGATGCAGTAAGAGCAGAATTTATCGCAGCCCTCAATGATGGGGACAAAGGTGCTCGGCGAGGGGTGGAGGGGTAGAGGCGAGTCAGGCTTTGGCGGGGCTGCCAGCCCCCTGGACGCCAGAAATTGCCCCAATTCCTCAACTGCCTGTGGTCGGCAAAAGAGGTCCACATGGGGAAAGCGATGCCTGAGACCATCGACCCTGGAGTTCACCATGCATCCGGTGAGAGCCAGGATTGGATTTTGTGGCCCTCTCTTCAATGATTTGAGGGCACCTAGCTTATTGATGACCCGGTCCTCGGCGCTCTGGCGCACCACACAACTATTAAGCACGATGATCTCAGCCTCCTCAGCCCTGCGCGTGGCTTGAAAGCCTGCCTGCTCCAGATAGCTGCTGATGCGCTCTGAATCGGCCTTGTTCATCTGGCAGCCAATGGTCCAGATATAATAACAAGGCATAAGGCCCTTCTCCTTAAAAAATATAACCCCCATAACCCAGGGGCACTTTGTGGCGGAGGGAGTGGGATTCGAACCCACGACAGAGGTTTCCCCCTGTAGCCGCTTAGCAGGCGGCCGCACTAGGCCACTATGCGATCCCTCCATAGCCCAATATAACATAAGGCGGGTGATTTTTCAATAAACTCCCATGTTGCCTCGCCCTTCGCCCTATGCTATACTCATCTCTGTAAACTCACTACAAAGGGGGGAGCTAGGAAGAGAGCATGGAAGAAGAAAGGACTGGGACTGTTGAGGCGGTGACCATGAAACTGCTATTGGAATCAGGAGCCCACTTTGGTCACCAGACCAGCCGCTGGAACCCCCGGATGAAGAAATACATCTTCACCGAGCGAAACGGTATCCACATCATTGACCTCCAGCAGACCGTGGAAATGCTGGACAAAGCCTATGAGTTCGTGCGAGACACCGTGGTCAATGGCGAAAATATCATCTTTGTCGGCACAAAGAAGCAGGCAAAGGAAATCATAGAGGATGAGGCAAAACGGTGTGAAATGTTCTATGTCAATCAACGCTGGCTGGGGGGGATGCTGACTAATTTCGCCACTATTCAGGCACGTATCGACCATCTAGTGCGCCTTGAGGATCGCAAAGCGAAGGGGGAGTTTGATTACCTGCCCAAGAAGGAGGCTTTGAAGCTGGATGAAGAGATCGCCCGCCTCAACCGGCAAATGGGGGGCTTCAAAGAAATGACCAAGTTCCCGGGAGCCATCTTCATTGTTGACCCATCGAAGGAGAGGATCGCTGTCACCGAGGCAAGGCGCGGCGGGGTGCCTGTTGTTGCCATTGTAGACACAAATTGCAATCCTGACGAAATCGACCATCCCATCCCTGCCAACGACGATGCGGTGAGAGCGATAAAGCTGATAACGAGCAAGATAGCGGACGCCGCTCTCGAGGGCAAGCAAGCCCGGGAGCTGGCGGAGGCAGAGAAAGCGATGGAAATGGTGCCCGAGGAGGCTGAGATGGCGGAGCTTATGGAGCCGCTAACCTTCACTCCAGACACCGAAGAACCAAAAACCGAGGAACCAGCAAGCGAGGAAGCGGAATAGCATGGCCAGCATGGAGCAAATCAAGCACCTGCGGGAGATGACCGGGGCCGGGATTATGAACTGTAAACGGGCCCTCGAGGAGACAAAGGGCGACATCGATGCTGCGCTAGCGATTCTTAAACAGCAAGGTCTGGCCAAGGCGGAGAAAAAGGCGCATCGAGAGGCGAGACAGGGACTGGTAGAGACATATATCCACACTGGGGGCCTCATTGGAGCCCTGGTGGAGTTGAACTGCGAAACCGATTTCGTGGCTCATACAGACGAGTTTAAGAAGCTAGCCTGTGACCTAGCGATGCAGATAACAGCCATGGACCCCTCTTTTATCACCAACGATGATCTGCCTGAGGATATGGACCCCAGCCAGGCCTGCCTCCTCCATCAGCCCTTCATTAAGGACCCGCAAAAAACCGTCCGGGACATCATCACCGAAACAATAGCCAGGGTTGGTGAGAACATCAAGGTCCGCAGATTTGCCCGCTTCGAACTGGGTAAGGATTAAAGGGTGAGTGCCATCAAACACAAACGTACCCTTCTGAAGGTCAGTGGCGAGGCCCTTATGGGGGAAAAGGAATGGGGCATTGACCTCGCCACCCTGTCCAACATCGCCCGCCAAGTAAAGCAGGTAGTGGACATGGGTGTTGAGATTGGTATCGTTGTTGGCGGGGGGAACATCTGGCGCGGCACCACCGCTGAAGCAGGAGGTATGGATCGGGCCACCGCTGACTATGCCGGGATGCTGGGAACGGTGATAAATGCCCTGGCATTACAGGACGCCCTGGAAAAAGAGGGGGTCACCACCAGGATGCAAAGCGCTATCCCTATCCACGCAGTCGCCGAGCCCTATATTCGGCGCCGCGCCATCCGCCATCTGGAGAAGGGGCGGGTGGTCCTTCTCGCCGCGGGCACTGGAAATCCCTACATGACCACAGACACCGCAGCAGCACTGCGGGCAATAGAGATTGGGGCTGAGGTGCTACTCATGGGGAAGAACCGGGTCGATGGTGTCTACGATGCCGACCCCCTCAAAAACCCTAAGGCCAAAAAGTTCGACAAACTGAGCTCTCGCGACGCCTTGAACTTGCGCCTCGAGGTCATGGACTCAACCGCCCTTTACCTTTGTATGGAGAACAACCTCCCCATAATCGTCTTTGATCTTCAAGCCCCAGGGAACATTGTGAGAGCAGTGGCTGGGGAGCCTATCGGCACCATAATCTCTCCAGACCTTTAGCGGAGGGGAAATGATCGAGGACATCCTCTCAGAGACAAGTACCAAGATGGGGAAGACCATCGAAGCCTTGAGAAAGGAGCTAGCTGCAATCCGCACCGGGCGGGCTACCCCATCGCTTGTCGATCAGATTAAGGTTGACTACCACGGCGCTCCGACACCGTTGAACCAGCTGGCTGCCATTGCAGTGCCCGAGGCCAGGCTGCTCGTGATTCAGCCCTGGGACAGGCAAGCCCACGCTAGCATCGAGAAGGCAATCCTGAAATCAGGCCTAGGGCTCAACCCTACAAGCGATGGGAACGTGATCCGACTCAGAATACCCCTGCTCACCGAGGAGCGAAGAAGGGAGCTCGTCAGAGTCGTGCGCAAGAGGGTTGAGGAGAGCAGGGTGTCAGTGCGCAATACAAGAAGAAGTGCTCTGGAGGAATTCAGGGAGCTGGAGCGGAAAAAGGAGATCTCCCAGGACGAGCAAAAGCGCGCCGAGGAGCGATTGCAGAAGCTTACCGATAGCTTCATCGAAGACGTGGAAAGGGCAGGAAGGGAAAAGGAGGTCGAGCTCCTCGAGACTTAAATGGAGCGGAGCCACCCCCTAGGGGCGTAGAACCATGCCTAAGATTGCTCACATCCCCAATCATATAGCCATAATTATGGACGGAAATGGCCGCTGGGCGGCAAGGCGAAGGTTGCCCCGGCTTGCAGGTCACCGCGCCGGAACGGAGAACATCCGCCGCGTCATCGAGTGCCTCGCTGAGTATGAGGTAAAGTATCTCACCCTGTTTGCTTTCTCCACCGAGAACTGGAGCCGCCCCCAACGAGAGGTTAAAGGGCTGCTCCGCATTCTGAAGGAGATGCTCAAAAAGGAGACGAGAAGGCTTCACAAGGAAGGGGTTAAGCTCCTTCACCTTGGTCGCCTGGATCGCCTCTCACCACAACTGCAGCAAGCGCTTCGCGACGCCATCGAACTGACCAAGGATAACACCCGAATGACTGTCAGCATTGCCTTTGACTACGGTGGCCGGGCAGAGATTGTGGATGCCTTCAAGCGCATCCTTCGTGACGGCATACCGCCAGAGAGCATAGATGAGGCCCTTTTCAGCAGCTATCTCTACACCGCGGACCTGCCCGACCCTGACCTCATCATTCGCACCGGCGGCGAGATGAGGCTGAGCAATTTCCTGCTTTGGCAGACCGCCTACAGCGAATACTACTCCACACCTACCTTCTGGCCTGACTTCAGCAAGGAGGAAATCGAAAAGGCGCTTGTAGCCTATGCTCAGCGGGAGAGGCGTTTTGGCAGATTGCGCCCAAAGGCAAAAGGGGGCTGAAGCCGAGGCTAAGGCACCCGGCCTGAGGAAACAATGATAAGACAAAGGGTGCTCAGCGCGCTGGTCCTCATAGTCGTCATCTTCATTGCTGTGTGGTTTGGCGGTCCCTTCTATTACTTGATCCTAGCCCTTGCCGCAGCCCTGGGAGCACTGGAGTTCTTCGGCATTTTGGGCCTCTCTTACAGGCACCCCCTCACCGTCTTCGGCCTGCTATGTGTCCTGCTCTTAATCGTAGGCGCCCATTATAAAGAGCCCGAAACCTTTGAAGACCCTTATACCGCACCGATCCTAGCCGGGGCGGTGGTTTTCTCCCTAATTTGGCTCCTCAGTCGCCGGGCGGGGCATATCCTGGTCAACTGGGTCTGGACATTAGCTGGGATCATCTACATCGGCTGGATGCTAAGCCACTTCATCCCGTTAAGGGCACTGGATGATGGCCGGGAGTGGGTCCTTTTCCTCCTCTTTGCCACCTTCGCCACCGATACCGCCGCCTTCTTTTGTGGCCGGGCATGGGGCAAGCGCTCCCTGGCACCAGCGATAAGCCCGGGTAAGACATGGGAAGGAGCGATAGGAGGCTTTTTGGCTGCCATCGCGGCATCCTTGGTCCTGGCCACTATACTGAATCTTCCCATTCCCTATTGGCAAGTGACCATCCTCGGCATCCTCATTGGCATCTTCGCCCAGCTAGGTGACCTCTCGGAATCGCTGCTCAAGCGCAGCGCCGGGGTAAAGGAGGCAGGAACGCTGATCCCGGGGCACGGTGGCATCCTCGACCGTCTCGATAGCATTGTCTTTACTGTAGTTGTAGTATACTATTATGTAATATGGGTGGTGATATGAAGCGGCTCGCCATCCTGGGCGCCACCGGCTCCATAGGGCAGCAGACGCTAGAGGTGGTGCGTTCCTTCAGCGACCGATTTCAGGTGGTCGGCCTCGCTGCGGGAAGAGATGCCGAGCTTTTGACCAGGCAAATCACAGAATTTCGGCCGAAACTGGTCTCCATCGAGTCTGCCAGCTCACGGGAGAGGCTGCGCAGCTCGGAATATGAGCTTTTATCCCTGGATGAGCTTGCTTCCCATCCCGACGTTGACCTGGTGGTGATCGCCATCTCGGGGAAAGCAGGGCTCAGCCCCACTTTGGCCGCTATCGAGGCTGGGAAAAGCGTCGCCCTTGCCACCAAGGAGGTGCTGGTGATGGCAGGGGAGATCGTCACCGCTGCGGCCAAGAGGCGTGGCGTGGAGATTATGCCCATCGACAGCGAGCCCAGTGCCATCTGGCAGTGCCTGCAAGGTGAGGAAGGAAGTGTCGCCCGGCTCATCCTCACCGCCTCCGGAGGCCCCTTCCGCCAATTTTCTCAGGAGCAGCTTGCAATGGTAACACCCCAGCAGGCACTTGACCATCCCACCTGGAAAATGGGAAGGAGAATCACCATCGACTCCGCCACTATGATGAACAAGGGCTTTGAGGTTATCGAGGCGCACTGGCTCTTTGATGTCCCTGTAGAAAAAATCGAAATAGTTGTTCATCCTCAGAGCATTGTGCATTCTTTTGTTGAATTTGTTGATGGCTCGATCAAGGCACAGCTAAGCCCCCCAGATATGCGACTCCCGATTCAATATGCCCTGTTTTACCCCCAGCGTCCGCCTAGCGAGCTGCCGCGGCTTGACTTTTCCAACATAGGCCCCCTCACCTTTGAAGCGCCTGACCTGGAAAAATTCCCCTGCTTGAGATTGGCGCTGGAGGCAGGGCAAAAGAAGGGCACCTACCCTGCGGTGCTTGCTGCCGCTGACGAGGTGGCGGTAGAGCTTTTCCTCGAGCAGCGCATCGGCTTTCTCGACATCGCCACACTGGTGGAAGAGGCGCTGGGGCAACACCAGAGCATTCCCCATCCCTCGCTGGAGGAGATTCTGGCCGCTGATGCCTGGGCCAGAGAAAAGGCAGCCAAGACAGAGATTCGTAAATGAGCATATTTATAACCATAATAGCCTTTTTCGGCATACTGGTCGTGGTTATCCTGGTCCATGAGCTGGGGCACTTCGCCACAGCGAAGCTTTCCAAGGTCAAGGTTGAGGAGTTTGGCCTCGGGTTCCCCCCCCGCCTCGTCAGCTTTAAGAAGGGGGATACGCGCTACTCTCTTAATCTCATCCCCCTGGGTGGCTTTTGCCGGATGGCGGGAGAGGAAGACCCTAAGGCGCCGGGAAGCCTGGCGGGGAAGAGCATCAAGACCCGGCTTCTCGTCCTCAGCGCGGGGTCGATAATGAACGTCCTGCTCCCCCTATTGCTCTTCTCCATTGCCTTCATGATTCCAACATCGCTGATAGTGGGGGATGTGATGGTCAACGAAGTTGCGCCAAACTCCCCTGCGGAAGAGGCAGGAATCATGCCCGGGGACACCATCCTCGAGCTAGATGGTCGCGAGATCAGAAACCTCAACGACCTTGCGTACAACACTCACCTTAACCTTGGCGCTGAGATCACCCTGCTCATAGGCAACGACACCCAAAAAGAGGTATCGCTGGTACCGCGGTGGGACCCGCCGGAAGGGGAGGGGGCGATGGGGGTATTGGTGGGGGTGGAAAATGCCACCAAAACTAAAGAGTCATACCCCTTCTGGGAGGCGATCCCCAAGGGGACGATCCACAGCGTCGAGACCATGATTCTATTTAAGAACGAGATACAGAGATGGTTTATCGCCAAAGAAGGGCCTCAGGTTGCAGGCCCCGTTGGCATCGCCGAGCTCACTGGGGAGGCCGCGAGAAGTGGGTTTGGAGTACTGCTGGAGTTTACCGCCTTCTTAAGCATGAATCTGGCGATAATCAATCTATTGCCCATCCCCGGCCTCGATGGGGGGAGAATCGTTTTTGTCGCCATCGAGGGCATCAGACGCGGGAAGAAGATATCGCCAAAACGGGAGGGCCTGGTTCACCTCATTGGCTTCACAGTATTGATTCTGATAATAATCCTGATAACCTACCAGGATATCCTGCGCATAATCAGAGGAGAAAGCTTGATCCCATGATGCGACGCAGAGCCTCGAGGCCGATCAAGATAGGGGATGTGACCATCGGCGGCGGCACCCCCGTTGTGGTGCAGTCCATGACCAAGACCGACACCCGAGACGTCACGGCAACCACCAACCAGATAAGGGAGCTTGAGGAGTGCGGCTGCCAGCTGGTGAGAGTTGCCGTCCCCGACAGGGAGGCTGCCGAGGCCATCCCCGACATTAAGCGGGACGTCTCCATCCCAATCATCGCCGACATTCACTTCGACCCTCGCCTCGCTATTCTCGCCCTGGAGGCCGGTGTGGATGGGATCAGGATAAACCCAGGTAATATCAATGACCCAGATCAGATCGCTCAAATTGTGCGCGCCGCCAAGGAGCGAGAGGTCCCCATAAGAATCGGGGTCAACTCGGGCAGTTTGCCGGCAACGAAAGGCTCGCAAAAGCCAGTCGCCGAGCGTATGGTTGATGCGGCGATGGAGCAGGTCGAACTGTTCGAAAGCCTGGATTTCGAGCTGATCAAGGTCTCGCTCAAGGCCTTCGACGTCCCAACTACGATTGAAGCCAATAAAGCTATCGCCCAAAAAATGCCCTATCCCCTCCACCTGGGGATCACCGAGGCCGGCACCCCAAGAACAGGCGTGATACGGAGCGCCGTTGGCATTGGCGCCCTGCTCTACATGGGCATCGGGGATACCATTCGCGTATCGCTAACTGGCGACCCCCGGGAGGAGGTCATCGCCGGCTATGAAATCCTGAAATCGCTCGATTTGAGCCAGCGCGGCCCGATCCTGATAAGCTGCCCTTCCTGCGGGCGGGCTGAAGTTGATATAATAGGGCTGGCTGAAGCCGTAGAAGAGCGGCTGGTGAAGCTGGAAAAGCCGATAAAGGTGGCGGTCATGGGGTGCGTGGTCAACGGCCCTGGCGAGGCCCGGGACGCCGATGTCGGCATCGCCTGCGGCAAAGGGCGGGGGGTCATTTTTCGTAGAGGGGAGCAGGTAAGGACAGTGGAAGAGGCCGATTTTTTGACCGCGCTGATGGCGGAAGTAGAAACATTGTAGAAGCGTGAACCCGAATGCAGTTGCACATAGGTTGTGTTAGGGCGAAAAAGGCGCTGATGGCGGAGTTGGAGGGGCTTTAGAAGGTGAAATGATTAGAAAGATGACACGATAAAAAGAACGAAAAAAGGACGAAAAATGCGACTATCTAAATTGTTCGGTAAGACGTTGCGCCAGACGCCGTCGGAGGCGGAGAATGTCAGCCATCAACTGCTGCTCAAGGCGGGCATGATCCACCAATTGGCGGCGGGAATCTATAGCTACCTCCCCCTGGGATGGCGGGCGCTGAGGAAGATCGAGAACATCATCCGCGAGGAGATGAACGCCATCGGCGGGCAGGAGCTGATGATGCCCGTGCTCCAGCCCCTGGAGATGTGGGAGGAGACGGAGCGAGACCTCGCCTTCGGCAAGGGCCTGTTTACCTTGAGCGACCGCAGGGATAGAAAGCTGATCCTGGGCCCAACTCACGAGGAGGTGATGACCCAGCTCGTGCGGCGCAACGTGCAGAGCTATCGAGACCTCCCCCTCTTCCTCTACCAGATTCAGACCAAGTTCCGCGATGAGCCCCGCCCCCGCGGAGGCCTGTTGCGCGTCCGAGAGTTCACCATGAAGGACCTCTATACCTTTGATGCCGATGAGGAGGCGATGGATGTCAGCTACCACAAGGTGATCGGGGCGTATCAGAGAATCTACGAGTGCTGCGGGCTGCCGTCGATGGTGGTTGAGGCTGATAGCGGCGCCATCGGGGGCAAGGACTCCCACGAGTTCATGGTCATCACCGAAAGCGGCGAGGACCAGGTGATCTACTGCTCAAAGTGCGATTACTCGGCAAACGTGGACAAGGCGGAGAGCGTCAAGCTGCCCGGCGAGGAGGAGAAGCCTCTTCCCGTCGAAGAGATAGCCACCCCCGGGATCAAGACTATCGAAGCCTTGACCAACTTTCTCGGCATCCCCAGGAAGAAGACCATAAAGGCAGTTTTCTATGTCGCCGATGGGGAGATGGTCTTTGTCGCCATCAGGGGCGATCTTGAGGTCAATGAGGTGAAGCTCAAAAACGCCCTCAACTGCCATGAACTTCGGCTCGCCAGCGACGAAGAGGTGGCGGAGGCGGGGCTGGTGGCAGGCTCAGCCTCGCTAGCGGGTGTCACCGGGGTCAAGAGCGTTGCCGACCCTTCGATAACCCTGGGCGTCAACTTGGTCGCCGGGGCCAATAAGCCTGATACCCACCTCAAGAATGTCAACTACCCCCGGGACTTCGAGGTCGATCTCATGACAGATATCGCCATCGCCCAGGCAGGCGAAGGATGTCCCAGGTGCGGGGGAGAGCTTCAGTCCACCCGGGGCATCGAGGTGGGGCATGTGTTCAAGCTCGGCACCTTCTTCAGCGAGAGGCTGGGTGCCACTTATGTCGATCAGAGCGGAGTGGAGCGCCCAATCTATATGGGTTGCTATGGCATCGGCACTGGGCGTCTCCTCGCCGCCGCCATCGAGCAGAACCATGATGAAAAAGGCATCATCTGGCCCATCCCCATCGCCCCCTATCATGTCCACCTCTGCCCGCTATCGCCGGACAATGAACAGGTGGTCTCCGCTGCAGAAAAGCTCTATCTCCAGCTAGAAGAGCAGGGTCTGGAGGTGCTCTTCGATGACCGCATCGAGTCGCCGGGGGTGAAGCTTAATGATGCCGACCTTCTGGGAATGCCCTTGAGGCTCATCCTCAGCCCGAGGACGCTGAGCACCGGCAGCGTTGAGATCAAGGAGCGCAGGGAGAAAGAGGCAACGCTTGTCCCCTGGGAAGAGATTGAAGGGAGACTAAAGGCCATTCTTTCCCTGTAAATGGCTCTGCAAGGGCTTGCATCAGCGCCCCGTCTGTGCTATACTATCGGAGCAAGAGAGAATGAACTAGTAAGTGGGTGTTTTCCCCACTTTTTTTGTATTGGAGAAGGAGGAGGAGCGTGGGCAAGATAAAGAGCGACTTTATGCTGGCGCTCACCCAGCTTGCCGCCGAGAAGAACCTGCCTCGGGAAGTAGTTCTTGAAGCAGTGGAAGCGGCATTAGCTTCCGCCTTCAAGAAGAATAACTTCGCCGCCACCCAGAATGTCTCGGTGAGGATCAATGCCAACAGTGGGGAGGTAACCGTATTTGCCGAGAAGACGGTGGTGGAAAAGGTAACCGATCCCCGCCGCGAGCTGTCGCTGGAGGAGGCCAAAAAAATTAAGAAGTCCATCACGCTCGATGAAACTATCGAAGTTGAGGCCACCCCCAGAGATGCGGGGCGAATCGCCGCTCAGACGGCAAAGCAAGTGGTGCTGCAGCGGCTGCGCGAGGCGGAGCGAGAACTGGTGTTCGAGCAGTTCTCCGATCGGGAGAGCGAGATCGTTACCGGGGTCGTGCAGCGAATAGAGCCAAGACAGATCATCCTTGACCTGGGGAGAACCGAAGGCCTACTGCCCAATCAAGAGCAGGTGCGCACCGAGCATTATCGGGCGGGGCAAAGGCTCAAGGTATATCTTGTGGAGGTGCATCGCACCAGCAAAGGGCCTCAGATAGTTGTATCGCGCACCCATCGAAACCTACTTCGCCGCCTCCTCGAGTTGGAGGTGCCTGAGATACATAGCGGCACTGTGGAACTGAAGGCCATCGCCCGCGAACCCGGGCATCGGAGCAAGATTGCTGTAGTGGCAACGCAACCAGGCGTCGACCCTGTCGGCTCCTGCGTCGGGCTGCGTGGCATCAGAATCCAGAACATTGTCAACGAATTAAACGGGGAAAAGATAGACATTGTCGAGTGGCATGCTGAGCCTGCAACCTTCATTGCCCACGCCCTCAGTCCTGCCCAGGTCACCAGCGTAGAGATCAATGAAGAGGAGAATACGGCAACCGTGGTAGTGCCTGATCATCAGCTCTCCCTGGCCATAGGCAAGGAAGGGCAGAATGCCAGGCTTGCTGCCAAGCTTACCGGATGGCGAATCGATATCAAGAGCGTCTCTGTCGCTGAGGCGGAGAGGGCTGCTATGGAAGAGCTTGTGGCGGAAGCCCAAGTTGAGGAGCCCGAGGCGGAAGCCTTAGTTGAGGAGCCCACGGTTGAAGAGCCACTACTGGCAGAGTCCGAGTCCCCGGTTGCCGAGGAAGCGGAGGAGGGTGCCGCCGTTGAGGAAGTAGCACTGCCTGAAGCAACTTTGGCTGCGGAACCTATCCCCCAGCTTCGCTTTGCCGAGGATATCCTCCCCGTTAGAGCAACACCGCCAAAGAAAAAGGCGAAGAAGGCCAAGAGCAAGAGGGTGAGTGCGGAGGATGTGGACAAGCCAAAGAAGGCTCGTCGCAGCCTAAAACCTGTGGATGAACTTGAGGAGTACGAGGAGCTACTGAGCTAAAGGTTTCTAGCGCTTTGGAGCAAGATGACTACCACATCGCAGCGGAAAAAGCATATTCGACAGCGACCCATTCCACAGCGCACCTGCGTCGGCTGCCGCGAGGTGAGGCCGAAACGGGAGCTTATTCGCATTGTCCGCACTGCAACCGAAGCTGTGGAGATCGACCCTACAGGGAAGAAATCGGGGCGAGGCGCTTACTTATGTAAAGCAAAGGCCTGCTGGCAAGCAGGACTAAAAGGGGAGTACCTTGACCGTGTCTTAAAAACCAAGATCACCCCCCAAAATCGAAGGGAACTGGCTCACTATGGTGAAATGTTCCCCTAGTTAAGGATGAGGGAACCTAGATGACAGCCAAAAGGCCCCAGCGGAAAACCGCAAAAAGGCCTCGGCAGAAAACCGCAAAAAAGCCTCAGCAAGCTCCAGAGGCGGCTGCCCCTGAGCCCGCTGCGGTCAAATCGGAGCGTCAGCTCACGATCCCTCGCTCCCTCACCGTGAGGCAACTGGCCGATTTGGTCGGGTTGAGCGCTGTGGACGTGATTAAGCAATTGATGCGAAATGGCATAATGGCCAGCATCAATCAGGCTATTGACTACGAGACGGCAGCAGTCGTAGCCTCTGAGCTTGGCTATGAGGCGGTAGAGGAGCAACCAGCAGCGGGGCGGGCGGTCTCGGCCCAGAAGCCTAAGCGCTATCAGAGGTTCAGGGAAGAGGATACTACGGGGCAGAAGCCTCGCCCTTCTGTGGTTACCATAATGGGGCATGTAGACCACGGCAAAACCAGCCTCCTCGATGCCATCCGCAAGACAAAGGTAACTGCCACCGAGGTCGGCGAGATCACCCAGCATATTGGCGCCTATCAAGTAAAGGTCCACGGACAAAAGATAACCTTCCTCGATACCCCAGGGCACGAAGCCTTTACCGCAATGCGAGCCAGGGGGGCTCAAGTAACGGATATTGCCATACTAGTGGTGGCGGCAGACGATGGGGTGATGCCCCAGACCATAGAGGCCATTGACCACGCCCGTGCTGCCGATGTCCCCATTGTGGTCGCCATCAACAAGATAGATAAGCCAGATGCCAATGTCCAGCGGGTAAAGCAGCAGCTTTCCGATGTTGAGGTGCTGTGCGAAGATTGGGGTGGCGATGTGGTGTGCGTCCCGGTATCGGCGAAAAAGAAGGAGGGCATCTCCGACCTCCTGGAGAACCTGCTCATTGTTGCCGAGCTGGAGGAGTTAAAAGCAACCCCGGATCGACGTGCTGTTGGCGTAGTCATCGAAGCCAAACTGGATAAGACTAAGGGCCCCTTGGCCACGGTATTGATTCAGAGCGGAACCCTGAAGGTTGGAGACCCCTTTGTCGTCGGCGATACCTGGGGCAAGGTAAAGGCGATGTTCGACGATAACGTCAAGCACCTGAAGCGAGCAGGGCCAGCCATGCCGGCTGAAGTCTTGGGTTTCAACGACGTTCCCCAAGCTGGCGATACCCTGGCGGTAACCACCGGTGAAAAAGAAGCGCGCACCCTAGTCCAAAAGCGGCAAGAGGAGAAAAGGCTTGCCGCGCTGGCGCCAAGGAGGTCTCTCAGCCTGAGCGAAGTCTACTCCCAGATTCGTGATGGTCAGGTGAAGGAGCTCAATATCATTCTGAAGACCGATGTCCAGGGAAGCATCGAGCCGATAAAAACCTCCCTTGAGCGTCTAAGTATAGATGAGGTAAAGGTAAACATCCTCCACTCCGGCAGCGGGAGCATCACTGAAGGGGATGTGCTCCTCGCCCTGGCCTCCCGGGGGATCATCATTGGCTTCAACACCCGCCCCGAGCCAGGGGCAAAGCAATTAGCCGAGGCTGAGGAGGTGGACATCCGCTGCTACGAGGTAATATATAACCTGGTGGACGATGTGGAAAAGGCGCTGAAGGGGATGCTTGAGCCCACCTATGTCGAAGTAGTGGAAGGGCATGCCGAGGTGCGGGCCATATTCCCTGTCGCCAAGCGAGGAAAGGCAGCCGGAGTATATGTCACCGATGGCAAGGTGAGCCGTGGTGCCCAGGCCAGGATAATGCGCAATGGGGAAGTGATATTTGAGTCCAGCGTGGCCAGTCTGAAGCGGTTCAAGGATGACGTTAGGGAGGTGGCGGCGGGATTTGAGTGCGGCGTGGGCATTGAAGACTTTAGCGAATTCGAGGTCGGTGACATCATCGAGTTCTACAGGAGAGAGAAGCAATGACCAGGCGTACTGAGAGGCTCAATGACCTCATCAGAGAGGAGATCAGCGAATTGCTTCAGCGCCAAGTCAAAGACCCAAGGCTAAGCTGCTTTTTAACCATTACCAGGGTAGACACATCGCCAGACCTGAGACATGCCAAGGTTTTCGTCAGCATCATGGGCAGTGATGGGGAGAAAAAGGAGGCCATGGAAGGTTTGGCCTCTGCCGCAGGCTTCTTCTACAGAAAGCTGATGGAGCGCCTTTCAATACGCCGCATGCCCGAACTGAGCTTCCATAGGGATGATTCCATTGAGCAAGCCGCTCATGTCCTCAACTTGATGAAAGAGGTTGCCTCAAACGAGGATGCTGAAGAAGTTGGGCGTTGACGGAATCCTGAATATTGACAAGCCCGCTGGAAGCACCTCCCTGGAGATAGTCAATCTGGTGCGGCGACTCAGCAGGCAGAGGCACGTTGGCCATGCCGGCACCCTTGACCCCAGAGCAACCGGGGTTTTACCCATTTGCCTGGGACAAGCAACCAGAATCATCCCCTTCCTCATAGATGCCCCTAAAATCTACCGCGCCGAGGTCGAGCTCGGCATTGCCACCACCACCTACGACGGCGAGGGGGAGGTTACAGGTAGGATTGACCCCTCCTTTGTTACCAGGGAGCAGGTGGAGACGGTGCTCTCTTCCTTCCTTGGCTCCATCCTCCAGACCCCCCCGATGTATAGCGCGGTAAAGCATCAAGGCAGGCGCCTCTATGATTTTGCCCGTGCTGGCATCGAGGTGGAACGGAAAAGGAGAAGGGCTCATATCTTTCGCTTGCAGCTCCTGCGGTGGCAGCTTCCCTTTTTCACCATTGAGATAGAATGCGGAAAGGGCACCTACATTCGCTCCCTAGTTCACGATATGGGTCAAGCCCTGGGCTGCGGGGCATACCTCAGAAATTTGGCTCGTCTCAGAAGCGGAATGTTCGATATCGGCGACTCCCTCACCATCCACCAGCTCGAGGATGCGTTTCACCACGGATACTGGCAGAATCTGCTCTATCCCATGGATGGAGTCTTGGAGCATTGGATTGCCGCTATTGTCAGCCAGGAGCATGAGCAAGACATAAGATGGGGCCGTCCCCTGGTTCTGGATGAGGGGGGCAAGGATAAAACCCGCTGCCGAGCTTACTCCCTTGACGGACGTTTCCTAGCTGTGCTACGCTTTATCGCAGAAAGGGGGCTCTGGCAGCCAGAAAAGGTCTTCTCTGGCGGCAAATAGAAGCCTCAAAACTTCACCGCAGCTTTACAGACACTTGACATCTCAGCTAGATTGTGATTATAGTTCAATCAGCTTGAAAGGAGGTGATCCGGATGGCGGAAGCTTATTGCTTCAAGTGTCGGGCGAAAAGGGAGATAAGGAATCCCCAGAACGTTGTGCTTAAGAACAAGCGGCCAGCAGTCAGGGGGGTTTGCCCGGTGTGCGGGACAAAGGTGTTCCGGATTGGCAAGTCCTGATCGCTGTTCTGAGCGCCGTAACGCAGTAGGGGCAAACGTGAGGTTTATCTCGGTCGGGGCAAAGGTAGCCTCTCAAGTAGTTTATGAACATTGGTCTTTAGCATTTCATCGATCTCTTCTTTGTCCAAGCCAGCCCCATGAGCGATAGCAAGAGCTAAATCAGGGGAGAGAAGATCGGTTTCGTCGTGAGCATCGGAGTTGAGGAGGAGCTTAGCCCCAGCAACCTTAGCCAGGCGAGCAATGTGGCCATTGGCTAAAGAGCTGCCTTTCCTGGCGCTGATTTCGAGAAAGACGCCGTTTGCTGCTGCTAATTCGGCCTCCTCAAGGGTCAATAAGCCGGGATGTGCCAAAATATCGACATCAGAGCACTGAAGTGCTGCTCTATTGGTGCCCTTTTCCACGGGCTCGGTGAATATCTCGCCGTGAACGATGACTAACCATGCCCCCAATTCTTTGGCGTGTCTTGCTATTTCGCTTATTGCCTGGGGAGGAATATGGGTCAGCTCCACGCCAGGGATAGCGAGGATATCCCAGTGTGCTCTGGCCAGAGCACAATCTGCCGAGGTTTCCTTGATTATTCTCTCGAGGTAGCCAATAGCGACATGGTCGGTAAGCGCGATAGCTTTGTAACCCTTGGCCAGCGCACGCCTGATTAATTCTAGAGGCGATAAGGAGCCATCGCTGAGAGAGGTGTGGGTGTGAAAATCATAGATCACGATTCGCCTCCTTGGCAAAAATGGTTCTTGTCATAGCATATAGGAAGGAGCGAATTTGGGCAAGATAAAGGTAGCTATAATTGGTGTTGGCAATTGTGCCTCCTCGCTGGTACAAGGCGTCTACTATTACCGCAAAGCAGAAGAGAATGAATCGATCCCGGGGTTGATGCATATCAACTTGGGTGAGTATCACATCGGTGACATCGAGTTCGTTGCCGCCTTTGATATTGCCCGCAACAAGGTGGGCAAGGATCTGGCTAGGGCAATCTATACCCCGCCCAATAACACCTTCAAGTTCTGCCAGGTTCCCACCACCGGGATCAAGGTAGAGCGAGGCATGACCCACGATGGGGTGGGGAAATACCTCTCTGAGGTAGTCATCAAAGCCCCGGGCTCTACAGTAGACATTGTCACCATTCTTAAAGAAAGAGAGGTCGATGTCGTAGTCAACTTCCTGCCGGTAGGCAGTGAGGAAGCCACAAAATGGTATATCGAGCAGGTGCTCACCGCAGGTTGTGGCTTTGTCAACTGCATCCCGGTGTTTATCGCTCGGGAGAAGTACTGGCAGAACAGGTTTGCCGAGAGAGGACTTCCCATTATTGGCGACGATATAAAATCACAGGTTGGCGCCACCATTACCCATCGCGTGCTAGCCAGCCTCTTCCGAGACCGCGGCGTTAAACTGGAGCGAACCTATCAGCTAAACTTCGGCGGCAATACAGACTTCCTCAATATGCTGGAGCGGGAGCGCCTAACATCGAAGAAGATCTCCAAGACCGAAGCTGTAACATCCCAGCTAGACTTTAAGATCGACCCCGATAATATCCATGTTGGGCCCAGTGACTACGTTCCCTGGCTTGGCGACCGCAAATTCTGCTATATCCAAATGGAAGGGCGCACCTTCGGTGATGTCCCGCTCAAGGTGGAGCTAAAGCTTGAGGTCTGGGACAGCCCCAACTCGGCAGGGGTAGTCGTCGATGCCATAAGGTGCTGCAAGCTAGCTATAGACCGCGGCCTCAGGGGGGCGCTTATCGCCCCCTCCGCCTATTTTATGAAATCGCCCCCCATTCAGTATCGAGACGACGAAGCCCGCAAAATGGTGGAGGAGTTTATCGCTGAAGGAGGAGGATAATTAATCCCTCTCAGGCAGCTGACGAGGAAAAGGGATATGGGATGGCAGACATCCATATCCATAGTAGTATCGTTGATGGCATGGCTGACGTCACCCAAATCCTGGAGTACGTAGAGGAAAACACCGACCTCGATGTCATTGCCATTACTGATCACGACAGGATTGAGGGCAGCTACCAGGCCAGAGAGCTAGCTGCCAAGCGCGGCTATCGCTTCGAGGTGGTAACTGGCATGGAGGTCACTACCCAAGAGGGGCATCTTCTTGCCCTCTACCTAGAAAGCCCCGCCCCCAGCTTCGAGCCGCTAGCGGAGACCATCGAGGCGATCCACAGCCAGGGTGGCCTTTGCATTGTCCCTCATCCTATGAGCTGGCTAACAGAGAGTGTCACCAGGCAGAGCCTGGAGAAAATTGTTGCCAGCAATGAGCACGGTCTGTACCTCGACGGCATTGAAACCATCAATGCCACGATAGCGGGGCGCATTTCTAATCCCAAGGCAAAAAGGTTTAACCACAAATACAAGCTTGCCGAAACCGGCGGTAGTGACGCTCACTTCCTGACCGTAATAGGTAGCAGCATTACCCTATTCCCGGGGCGGAGTGCCGAGGAACTAAAGCAAAGCATTTTGCACCAGACCACCAGGGCAGCAAAGGGCTTCAAGGTCAGGCTTAGTGATGTGGGATTGCTCCAAGTCGCAAGGCAGCTAATCAAGAGCAGGGGATTTCCTGTTCGCAACATTCTCCGAGCCATCCGCGAGAGAGATTTTCCGTGAAGATTGCTCTCGTCTCCCCCTATGACTTTGCATACCCCGGTGGGGTAGTTGTTCATATTCGCCACCTCTACGAGCAGTTCACCAGGATGGGGCACAAGGCGAAGATCATCGCCCCGTGCTCCAGCAATAGAGATATCCCTTTCAGCGAGGACGTCATCCCCCTGGGAAAGCCAATATCAATCTACAGAAGAGGTACAGTAGCCCGCGTCGCCCTTTCGCCGCTTCTGTCAAGGAAGGTTAAGGCGACCCTAAAGGAGGAGCAGTTTGAGCTGATCCACCTCCATGAGCCACTATGTCCCCTTCTTCCCCTCCTCGTGCTCGACCACTCTCAATCAGTCAACGTGGGCACCTTTCACGCCTATCATAGCAGTGATATGGGCTACATGTTCGGTAAATTTATCCTCAGGCGATGGTTTGGCAAGTTGCATGGCAGGATTGCCGTTTCTAAGCCCGCCATGGATTTCGTGAATGGATTCTTTCCCGCCAGCTACGATATAATCCCCAATGGCATTGACCTGGAACACTTCTCCACTACTGTCCCCCCGATAGAAAGGTTCTGCGATGACAAGCTGAACATCCTCTTTGTTGGTCGCCATGAAAAGCGCAAGGGGCTGAGATATTTGCTCGCTGCCTATAAGCGGGTTAAAGAAGAGGTTCCTAACACGCGGCTTATCATCGTCGGGCCAGGGAACAGGGAGCACTACGAAAAGCAGGTAAACAAAGTTAACCTCGGGGATGTGGTCTTCGCTGGCTACGTATCCAATGAAGAGCTGCCGAGATATTATAACAGTTGCCACCTTTTCTGCGCCCCAGCTACGGGGGAGGAGAGCTTTGGCATCGTTTTGCTTGAGGCCATGGCTGCGGCCAAGCCCATCGTTGCTTCGCAGATTGAGGGCTACGCCAGTGTTCTCAGCCACGAGGTCGAGGGGATTCTGGTACCCCCCAAGGATGGGCAGGCTCTGGCTGAGGCCCTTGTTCGTCTTCTTAGCGACAGATCCCTGCGCCAGGAGATGGGCGCCAAGGGAAGGCAAAAGGTGGAGGAGTATAGCTGGCAGAACATTGCTCAAAGGTTATTACAATACTACACTAGACTGCTCAATGGAACTTAAAAGGCGAGCTTACCAAATAAGCGATAAATTGCACCACCTTGCTGAGCCAGTGTCCAAGGTGATCGCCAAGACGGGGGTACCACCCAATGCCGTAACCTTCTTTGGCTTTGGTTTAAATATTGTCGCCGCTTGGCTACTGGCCACAGGACATTTCCTGCTCGGCGGATTCATGATCCTTATTGCCGGAGTCTTTGACCTCCTTGATGGAGCGCTGGCAAGGGTTACCGGGAAGAGCACAACCTTCGGCGCCCTCCTCGATTCCACCATTGACCGCTACTCCGAAGCGGTGCTGCTTTTTGGGCTACTGTTCTATTTTGCCCGGCGCCATGACACCACAGAGGTGATACTCATCTTCGCCACTATGGTAGGCTCGATGATCATTAGCTACGCAAGGGCAAGGGCGGAGGGGCTGGGACTGGATGCCGAGGTGGGGATAATGAGGAGGACGGTGAGAATTTGCACCCTTGCGCTGGGGCTGGTGATAAATCAGGTCCTCGTCTTCCTCTGGATCTTGGCAATCCTCACCAATTTTACCGCGTGGCAGCGCCTGTTCTATGTGTGGCGAAAGAGCGGTAAGCAAGGATGAGGGCTAAACTAGAGTCGTTGTTGCCTGGTCCGCTTCCTGTAGTAGTAAAAGGCGAAAATCGCCAGTGGAATCAGAATGAAAAGCCATAAAGCAGTGAGATAATCCTCATCGCCACGGCTTTCCCCCGCGTCAGGAACAGGTGTGGGCTGAGGCCCAAGACCAAGGCTCGCCCGCCACAGCTCATTGAGACCATCCATGTCGAAGTCGTAAACCTGGATCAGGGCATCGTCGTAGCCGCTCCCCTCTTTGAAGACGTCCAGAAGCTGTAACATTTTGTCCCGGCCATAGTTGTCGAGGAGAAACACAACCAAGCTATAGCTTTCGGCATAGGAGAGCCTTGCCTCCTCAGGGTCGGTGGGAAAGCTGCTGGAGATGCTTCTCACCGAGAAAAGCGTATCGTTGAAGATCGCCTCATCGAGACGGGAGCGCAAATCCGATCTCAGCTCACCTTCAGTATAAACTGCCAGCCCTTCATCCAGCCACACGGGGAGATCGCCATAGAGGCCAAAGACGGCCTGATAAATCACCAGGTGAGCTAACTCATGGCGGAGGGTGCTCAGGTCCGGCACCCCCAAGGCGATGATGCCATAGTCAGGAAAGGCCACGCCACCGGTCCATTCATAGGGAAAGACCAGGGCACCAAGCAAATCCTGAGAGCTGGCGTAGATATAAATGCTGACCGCCTGCTCCAGGGAAACCCCGGTGTCGCTGGCTAGCCTCTGAAGCGCCTCCTGGGCAGCGTCCATAAGTTCCTGGGCAAGGGACTCACCGCCATGGTACCAATAAATGGTAATCCCATCGCTGGTTAAGCTGTTCCAATCGTAGCGGAGGTCATCAAATTTGAGGCTGGCGGGCGAGGTCTCGATTCTACGACCTGAGGCATCCTCGATGAGCCAGCGGTACTCCACCTCAGTCCCCGGGGGCAGCCCCCCTGTCTCCAGCAAGTTCCAGGGCCAGGATGCCTCAACCCTCAGCCCAGGGGTGAAATCGACATCAACCCGACAGCTGACGGGAATAAGGCTCAGCCTATTTACTCTGTATTCAAGGTCGATGTCGGTGATCTCGCTGTCGCTCTCAGCTTCC
Organism: Chloroflexota bacterium; assembly: GCA_030626475.1. GTDB lineage: Bacteria > Chloroflexota > Dehalococcoidia > E44-bin15 > E44-bin15 > JADFVG01. The sequence continues at coordinate 32,156 of DAOUOW010000009.1, forward strand.
AGGTTGAAAGTGATGCCACTGGGAAACATGGTCACAGTGCTGCTAGATATGACCGTGATCCCGTCTTGAGCCAGGGTTACGCCAGGAGGGACGACGAGGAGGGCGATGGCAATTATAAGCAAAAGGCAAACCCTCTTCATTCCTTCCCCTCCCCCAGGGTGGATTTGAGATATGCCTTGATCAGCTCATCGAGATCACCATCAAGCACCGCCGCCGGGTCGCTGGTCTCACATCCGGTGCGATGATCCTTCACCATCTTATAGGGATGAAGAACATAGCTCCGGATCTGGTTGCCCCAGCCTGCGGCCACATGCTCACCCTTAAGCCTCGCCTGCTTCTCTGCCTTCTTTGCCAGCTCAAGCTCCAGGAGGCGAGAGCGCAGGATCTTGAGCGCCGTCTCCTTATTCTGAAACTGGGAGCGTTCCTTCTGGCAGGTGGCGACCAGCCCTGTAGGGAGGTGGGTTACACGAACCGCAGTGCTGGTCTTCTGCACATGCTGGCCTCCGGGCCCGCTGGCGCGGAAGAAGTCAATTCTCATGTCATCGGGGTCTAGCCTGACATCGACATCCCTTTCCGCCTCAGGCATCACCTCCACCAGGACAAAGGAGGTGTGGCGAGCATGGGAGGCATCGTAGGGAGAGAGGCGAACCAGGCGGTGCACCCCTCGCTCCGACTTCAGATAGCCGTAGGCGTGCTTTCCCACAACCTCGATGAGGGCGCTCTTAATTCCGGCCTCCTCTCCAGGTGAGACCTCAAGCACCGCCGCCTGGTAGCCACGGCGCTCCGCCCACCTGAGATACATCCTCAAAAGCATCTGCGCCCAGTCCTGGGCATCGGTACCCCCAGCGCCAGCGTGAACAGCGAGGATGGCGTTTCTCTGGTCATATTCGCCGCCGATAACCAGCTCGAACTCCAGCTCCTCAAGCTGTGAGGATATCCTCTCCAGCTCAGCGCCAATCTCCGCCTCCAGTGAAGCGTCCCGCTCATCGACAGCCATTTGGGCCAGCTCCAAAACCTCAGCAACCCTTCTCTCAAGGGCGCGCCACCTTTGCACCTCCCCCTTGAGCTCGCTGAGATGGCGCATAGTGGTCTGTGCCCGCTCCTGCTCCTGCCAGAAATCGGGCTTGGAGGACTCCCTCTCTAACCTGGCGACCTCTTCTTCCTTGTGGGCGATGTCAAAGACGCACCAGCATATTAGAGATGCGAGCCTTTAGCTCATCAAGCCTTTTCTTATGTTCCTGCATTTTTTGGCCCTCCTTTTTCGCACTCCTTTTTCGAACGCCTGCCGGTCTTGCTTTTTGAATCCTTAAAGTAGTCTTCTCTGCTCCCCCTCTTCTGTCCTCTCCAAGGCAGGCAGTTGTCCCGCTGCAGCGAGGTGAGCGAGACGAGTGGGCTCGGGGAGGCGATAGCCGCGGCAGCAGGCCAGCACCCAGTAGATAGCGGCCTCAAGGTCCACCTTATGCCCGATGGAAACGTAGACCGGTTTTACCCCTCGCTTGGTCCTCAACGCAGCACCGATAACCTCGCCGTTATCGAAGAGCGAGGCATAAGAGCCCGGCTCCTCCCCCAACCCCCCATGACTGCCACAGAGGATGGACTTGGCACACCCAATGGCGGGCACATCCAACAGAAGCCCGAGATGGGAGGCAAGCCCCAGTCTCCTCGGGTGGGCAATGCCCTGAGCATCGGCAATGAATAGGTCAGGGGTCAGGGTGAGCCGTTCACAGGCGGCAAGGAGCACGGGGGTCTCCCGGAATGAGAGAAGGCCGGGGATGTAAGGGAAGCTGACCCTTTGCTCCACCACACTGCTCCCAACCAGGGTCAGAGCAGGCAGGCGAAGGACCACCACCGCCCCCTTTGCCATCCCACCCGTATCTGGAGCTGAAATATCGACACCGGCGACCAGACGCGGGGCATCGACCTCGCTCCGTCTTGATACCTGAGAAGCAAGGCGGCGCTGAATCTCGTGGGCCTCAGCCACCGTTACCTGCCAGCTATGCAAAGGACGCCCCTTCATATCAGC
>DAOUOW010000016.1 GCA_030626475.1 Chloroflexota bacterium
ACCGTAGTGCCACGCTGTCAGCAACGATATTGTACCAAAAGTACTATAATAATGTCAAGTAGTACTATAGTACTATAATTATGTCGAGTATGCCGATTATCGCTCCCTTTATGCTCTTGATTGACGATAGCCAAAGGGCCGTTACCTACAGAATGTAGGTGCGGAGCTCCTCAGCTACTTCAACCGCCTTACCGAAAGCAGCCTTCGCCTGCTCTATGTTTTGCGAGTAGTCGCAGTCAGGCCAAAAGTGGGTCAGAATCAACCTCTTCACTTTAGCTCTTCTTGCAAGCACGCCGGCATCACCTGCCGATAGATGACCCCAGTCATCATCCTCGGCTTCACAGCGGCTTGCCTCGCACAGGAAGATGTCAGCGCCCTGGGCTATCTCTGCCAGCTCATCGCAGACGCCGCTATCGGCGGAATAGACCATCCTCTTGCTGCCAGAGATGGCCATTGCATAGCTAGTGATATAGTGTTTCACTGAGGTGAATTCGATGGTAAGGTCACCCACCTTGAGTGCTGCTCCGGGATCGTACTCCTCAACTTGAAAGAGATCAGAGAAGAATGTCAGTGAGGTATTGAATGCCGAAACAGCCTTGAGCAGTCCCTCGGCACCTCCAGGAGGCAAGTACAAGCGGGGATGCAGCGTTTGATGCATAGGGCGACTCAGGGCGTAGCGGTAGGGGATGAGGTCCAGGAAGTGATCGGCATGGAGGTGGGATATCACTATGTGGGTGACATCCTTTAGGGCAACCACCTGCTGCAGGTTGCTAAGGACACCGGTGCCGCAGTCAACAAGGAGCTTGGTACCCCGTTCTTCAACGAGGTAGCCAGAGCAGGCGCCCCCGGGCCGGGGATAGGCAGCACCGCAGCCGAGGATGATAAGTTGCAATGGAATTCCCTTCTAGCTACCCTCACCCTGAGACAGGCGTACTAGAGCTCATCACACCGCCCCCTGCCTCCCCGCTTCTGGGCCAGGGTGTCAAATAGTATTTTAGCATCTTCGAAAGCTGGTGCAAATGGACGGTGTCAGCGAAATGTCGGCAGAGCAGGATTCTATAGATATGCCGAGGGGCGGAGTCGAACCGCCGACACGCGGATTTTCAGTCCGCTGCTCTACCACCTGAGCTACCTCGGCGCAGAATCATTTTAATTCTCCCCTATAGCGCTGTCAAGGATACTCCAGATTTGAGAACGATTAGGTTGAAGTGTTATAATAATGCAATATTTTGTCATGAGTAGACTGGCTATCAATGCAAACCGGGTGGGGCAGGTCCTTACCCACTCCTACTTAACCCTTGTCGCCAGGGTCGGCCTGGGGGGAATATTCATCTTTGCCGGCGTGTCTAAGCTGCAATACCTTGATAACTTCGCGTGGAGTGTTAATGAATATGGAATCCTGCCCTACTCCCTGGCCAAGGCTTACGCCTATTCGCTTCCCGCCTTAGAAGTGGCTCTTGGAATCCTTCTGGTGGCTGGCCTCTTTTTAAGGTTTTGCGCTTTGATCGGTATATTGGTAACGCTGACCTTTATTATTGCCAACAGCGTTGCCCTTGCTCAAGGGGAAACGATTCCCTACTGTGGCTGCTTTGGGTCGGTGCGCTCGCTGCTAATCAACCACGGGCAAAGCCTGGGCATCGATTTTGTTCTCCTCGCCATGGCGTTTCAGATCCTGTTTCACCGCGGTGCGTTTCTCGCCCTTGGCCCCTGGCTCTCCCAAAAAGCGGCTGAGATCGAAGAAGAATAATCTCCCTATTTCTCCAACCATTCCCTTGCCTCCTCGACCCTGCCCAGCTCAACCAGGACGATCCCCTTATTGAGGCGTGCTTTGGTGTATTTCGGGTTCAGCCTGATTGTCTTATCGTAGCTTCTGATGGCGCTTTCCAGTTCCCCCTGCTCAAAGAGGCTATTTGCCACGCTATGATAAATATCGGCGATAAGCTCCCTATCTCCCCATTCCTGCCGCTGGGGGTTCTCAAGGTGCCCCCGATAATCGAAGCCGTGGGGGAAAGCATTCTCGATATCAATGGAACGCCCTGCGGCATCTAGGACAGTGAAAACATGAGGCCCTAGGCCAAAGGCATCCTCCAGTTGAACCGCCCTCACCTTTAGCCCGAATCTTTGTGCCAATACATTGTAAAGAAGGGTAAGCCCAAGGCAATTGCCCACCTCATCTTTTTCCCCCATCTGGGCATCGAGGATATCGCTTAGTTTGAATTTGCCCTGGTACTGATAGCGGCGAGGTTTCGCTCTCCACAGCCAGTGGAATATCCCCTGTGCCTTTTCCAGGTCACCACCTTGATCGGAAGCGGCCTCAGCCCCAATTTGGTGGCAAAGCTCATCGATCTGAGCCAGATATCGGGCCAGGACATGCTCATTGTTTACCCCTGAGGCCAAGAGAGCCCCTTGGGCCAGGTCCATCACACCACCGGTAACAAGAGTTGCTTCCATGTCGGCCAGCTTTCTTTGCATCCCGTAACCCACTATTGATAAATTGGACGATGTTGGCTAAAATCTATCCTTGGGCGTTCGACCACGGCTATTATTCTTGATTGAAATCCCTTTGTAAAGGAGGTATATGATTGGAGGCCATAGGGAGACATCTGCTTTTAGAACTCAAAGATTGCAATCGGGAGCTGTTATCTGATCTCGGCTTCCTCAGAAACACCCTCCTCTCTGCGGCTAGAGAAGCGGGTGCCACCATTATGGGAGATTCCTTCCACGTTTTCGAGCCTTACGGTGGGGTTAGCGGTGTGGTGATCATCGCTGAATCGCACCTCTCCATTCACACCTGGCCGGAGTATGGCTATGCTGCGGTAGATATCTTCACCTGCGGCAATGCGCTCCATCCAGAACGGGCGGTAGACCTGCTTGTCAATGCCCTGGAAGCAAAAAGCACCTCCACTCTGGAGCTAGAGAGAGGGATTTTAGACTCCGAGGACGAGGCTCCATGATGAAGGAAGGTAGATGGTTCTACGACCATGTCAACCCTGACATGGTTCAACTGCATCGCATTAAAGAGACGGTTTATTCCGGGAAGACAGAATTTCAATCCGTCGAGATTATTGAATTGAGCAGCTTCGGCAGAAGTCTGGTCTTGGACGGCAAGATCCAGAGTAGCGAAGCTGATGAGTTTATTTACCATGAGGCCCTGGTCCACCCGGCGATGATCACCCACCCTCAGCCGGAAAGGGTATTTATTGCCGGCGGCGGCGAGGGGGCTACCCTGAGGGAGGTGCTGGCTTACCCCTCGGTGAAAAAGGTGGTCATGGTCGATGTCGATAAAGAGGTGATTGACATCTGCCGAAACTTTCTCCCTTCCCTTCATCAAGGCTCTTTTGATGATAGTCGCTTGGAGCTGCACTACGCTGATGCCAGAAAGCACCTCAAGCAGACGCGGGACAAGTTTGATGTTATCATCCTTGATCTACCTGAGCCGATAGAGGAAGGCCCAGCCTATCTCTTGCACACCAAAGAGTTCTACGAGCTAGTCCGCCGCAGATTAACATCCCAGGGCATTCTTTGCCTCCAAGCCGGCTGCAGCGTCTGGGGTAACCATTCCGTCTTTACTGCAATCAGCCACACCATCAAAGCGGTGTTTCCTCTGGTTTTCCCCTATCAGACCGAGGTACCGAGCTATGGTGGGATGTGGGGATTTGCTTTCGCTTCGCAGAGGCTTAACCCCCTTCACCTCACTGCAGACGAGGCAAATCACAGAATCTCCGCCAGAACGCAAAGAAGCCTCAGATTCTACGATGGGCTCACCCACCATGGGATGTTTCTCCTCCCCAAACACCTCAGGGGGGCGATAGACAGGGAGAGAAGGGTCATCACCGACAAGAAGCCCCTGTTCGTCTACCAGCCTGAGCCCGGTTTGCAGGGCTAGGGCATCCTTTTTCAGACCAACCCGAGGTGTTATAATCGAAGCATGGACGTCCTTGAGGGGCTGAACCCTGCTCAGCGCGAGGCGGTAGAGACCATCGAGGGGCCGGTGCTCATCCTCGCCGGTCCTGGCAGTGGCAAGACCAGGGTTATTGCCCATCGTGTTGCCTACCTGATCAAGGTGTGGGGCATCAGCCCCTACCATATCCTGGCGGTTACCTTCACCAATAAGGCGGCGAGGGAAATGAAGGAGCGCCTCTACCACCTCCTTGGCAGCTCGGTGGAGGAACTAACCCTGGGAACCTTTCATGCCTTCTGTGCTCGCATCCTGAGGAGGGAGGGCGCACATATAGCGCTGGATTCAAGGTTTGCCATCTACGATGAGGATGACCAGCTCAATCTGGTCAAGCGTAGTCTTCAGGAGCTCGATCTCGACCCTAAGCGCTATAACCCTCGCCTTTTTCTCTCCGCAATATCGGCGGCAAAGAGTCGCCTTTTGGCGCCAGAAGATTATGTCAAGTCCACATCTACCTACATCGACGAAGTTGTGCAGCGGGTTTATCTCCGCTACCAGGAGCTCCTCGCTGAGAGCAAGGCTCTGGACTTCGATGACCTGCTGATGAAGGCCGTCCACCTCTTCAGGCAGCGACCTGAGGTCCTTTCCAGATACCAGACGCGCTACTACCACATCCTTATCGACGAATTCCAGGATACCAATATCGTCCAGTACGTGCTGGCGAAACAATTGGCGGGGAAACACCGCAACATATGCGTCGTCGGCGACCCTGACCAGTCCATATATTCGTGGCGGTTTGCCGATCTGAGAAACATCCTTAGCTTCGAGAGCGACTACCCTGATGCTAAGGTGGTATTTTTGGAGCAGAGCTACCGCTCGACTAAAACAATTCTTGAGGTGGCGGAGCAAGTCATCTCTGCCAATCGCCAGCGCAAGAAAAAGGGGCTTTGGACTGAGAACGATGTCGGGCTGCCGATCACCGTTGCCGAGACCTACACCGCGCAGGATGAGGCCCAGTTTGTGGTCAATGAGGTGGAAAACCTGGTCAGCCAGGGCCGGTTCAAGTTCCTGGATTGCGCCGTGATGTATCGCACCAATGCCCAGTCCCGAGCTATTGAGGAGGCCTTTATTCGCTATGGGATACCGTATAAGCTGGTGGGTGGCGTCCGCTTCTATGAGCGGCGCGAGGTCAAGGATGTCATCGCCTACCTCAGGCTGATCCATAACCCATATGATAGCGTTAGCCTTTCTCGGGTCATCAATGTGCCCTCGCGTGGGATCGGACCACGCACCCTGGAGGAGCTTTCCCGGTGGGCCAAAGAGCGCTCTCTTCCCATTTATACCGCGCTTCAAATTGTGGCTGATGAGAAAACGGAGCAACAACCTCCCTTTAGCCCCAGGGTGATGAAGGCCCTGGCCAATTTCCTGACCATGCTCAACCGGCTGATGGCCAACAGTGAGGAGCTAAACATCGTTGAGCTTGTTGACCTGGTGCTCGAAAGTTCAGGATACAGAGAATTCATCTTGGAGGCGCAGGATGGGGAGGATAGGTGGGAGAATATCATGGAGCTACGCACCGTAGCCGCTGAGTATCGCCATCTGGCGCCACAGGAGGGGCTTTCCTCCTTTCTCGAGGGAGTAGCCCTGGTCGCTGATGTTGACAGTTACGATGAGAAGGTGGATGCGGTGACGCTTATCACCCTCCACGCTGCCAAAGGGCTTGAGTTCCCTGTGGTTTTCATCGTCGGCATGGAGGAGGGTCTCCTGCCCCATAGAAGGTCCTTTGATGACCGGGATCAGATGGAGGAGGAGCGCCGCCTATGCTATGTGGGGATAACGCGAGCTAAGGAGCAGGTGTATCTCATTCGTGCCTTCCGCCGTGGCTATCAGGGAAGCGGCGAGCCAACCCTGCCTTCACGCTTTCTCCTGGACATCCCGGCCCACTTGGTGATGACACCGAGCCAGTATTCCGATGAGCGCAGGCAAAAGGCGGTGTCTGTGCCCTCCCCTGCCCCAGAGGCAGCGTTCAAGTCCGGGGATCATGTGCGCCACACCGTCTTTGGCGACGGGATCGTGATAAATTGCCTCCCGATTAAAGATGACCAGGAGGTAACCGTGGCTTTCAAAGGCGAAGCTGGGGTCAAGAAGCTGCTTTTGAGCCTGGCACCCTTGGAGAGGAAAGAATAGTTGCCCGGAGGGGGTGAAGTGGGGGCAAACCGCTTGACACAGATATTGACACAGATATTGAAATCGAGTAAACTTTGCTCGGTTTCTCCCATGTTATGCATTGTCTGTCGTTTTGCTTAGGGTATCAAAACTTGGGGAGAAGGGTTTGAAGTAAACAACAAAGGAGGTGGCAGTTGGCAGAACAGATCAACCTCGACGAGATGAAAAAAGCCATAGGGACACAATCGGAGCCCAGCACCATTGAGATTGAGAAGGGGATGATCAGGAAGTTTGCTGAGGCCATTGAGGATCCCAACCCACTATGGCAAGACGAGCAGCATGCTAAGAAAGCCCGGCATGGAGGAATTGTTGCCCCGCCGGGCCTTCTTATGGCTGTGATGATGGTGGGGCAGGGTTCACCAATGCCCTTCAGGCCCCCTATGCCACGCATTCTCGATGGCGGTGGGGAGTGGGAGTACTTCAAGCCCATCAGGCCTGGCGATGTGCTGACCGTGGTAGGCAAGCTCTACGACATCAGGGAGCGAGAGGGCAGGATGGGTAAGATGTTATTCATTGTGAGCGAGACCACGTGGACAAATCAGAACAACGAGCTAGTGGCCAGGGCTCTTGGCACGCTAATCAATTACTAGGCAGGTGAAGCATGGCGAAGCAGGTCTACTATGAGGATGTCGAAGAAGGTATGGAGATACCTTCTCTGGCCAAAGACGTCACTACCCAGCAACTAGTGAAATGGGCTGGTGCCTCAGGAGACTACTATCAAATTCACTACGATAAGGACTTTGCCCAGGCCACCGGCCTGCCGGGGGTCATCGTCCATGGAAGGTTGAAGTCAAGCTTTTTGGGCCAGCTCCTGAGCGATTGGGTCGGGGAGGAGGGCATGGTGAAGAAGGTCTCGGTGCAGCATCGGGGAATGGACTTCCCTGGAGAGCAGATGACATGCAAGGGTAAGGTAACCAAGAAGCATGTTCAGGATGGCGAGCATATTGTAGAGTTAGAGATCTGGACCGAGAACCCGAGAGGGGAAAGGACCGCTCCCGGCTCCGCAGTCGTTGCTCTCCCTTCCCGTGGCTAGAAAAAGATTAAGAGGTGTCTAGGATGACCCAGGGTCCGGCGCTTACTGACGAAGTGAGAGCTATGATTGGCGCCACCAGTGAGCCTGACATCTTGGAGGTGGAAAGAGGGGCGATAAGAAGGTATGCTGATGCCATAGAAGACCCCAATCCCCTTTTCCGAGATGTCGAACATGCCAGGAACAGTAGATACGGGGAGATAATATGTCCCCCCGGTTTCTTTGGTTGGCCAGTAAAGAGGAGTGGCCGCATGGGGCTGACGGCCAAAGTCCGCGAAGCTCTGGCCAAGGCTGGCTACCCTCGCCTCCTCGACGGAGGGGTTGAGTATGAGTGCTTCCTTCCCATTCGCGCCGGCGACACATTGACCGCCTATTCCAAGATCGCTGACATCACGGAGCGGGAGGGCAAGACAGGTAAGATGACCTTCACCATCACCGAGACTACTTACGTAAACCAGAATGGGGACCTCGTGGTCAAGGCTAGAGGAACCATGATTTGCCGCTAATCGAGAGGCAGGGGAAAGTGGAAAAACAGCTCTATTTTGAAGATGTTGAGGTGGGCAGCGAGGTAACTCCTCTGGCCAAGGTTGCCACGACTCAGATGCTGGTCAGATGGGCCGGGGCATCGGGGGATTTCAATCCCCTGCACTATGATGAGACCTTCGCCACGTCTCAGGGTGTGGGCAGCCCTATCGTTCACGGCGCCCTGAAGCGCGCCTGGCTGGGGCAACTCATGACCAACTGGATTGGGGGGCAAGGCTTCCTCAAGAAGTTCTCCTGTCAGTATCGGGGCATGGATTATCCGCGGAAGATGAAGACTATGACCGAGCCTGAGGAGGGGGAAACCTGGTGGTGCAAGGGGACGGTTACCAAAAAATATGTTGATGGTGATCAGCACATAGTGGAGTGCGACATCTGGGTGGAGAACGGCCAAGGGGAAAAGACCACCCCGGGCAATGCCACCGTTATTCTCCCTTCCCGAGCCTAGATGGGGCGAGGTGCTTGTTTGCCATCGCTATCGGGATAGAAGTTCTTGCTCGGCCCTTCTTGACCCAAGCGAGAGGGGCTTGAGATACTGTTGAAACTAGAAGAGGAGGGAGGAAAAATATGGGTGACAGATTAAAAGGTAAGGTAGCCATAGTCACCGGTGCTGGGCGGGGGATCGGCAGGGGCGAAGCCTTGGTCCTTGCTGCTGAAGGAGCTAAGGTGGTGGTCAACGACCTCGGTGGCGCCGCGGATGGAACCGGGGCGGACAAGTCGCCCGCTGACGAGGTGGTGGCAGAGATCAAGAAGATGGGCGGTGAGGCTGTGGCCAACTACGACAGCGTGGCCACCATGGAAGGTGGGGAGAAAATCATTAAGGCTGCCATCGACACCTTCGGCCGTCTCGACATCCTGGTGAACAATGCTGGCGTGCTCAGGGATCGCATGGTCTTCAACATGACTGAGGAGGAGTGGGATACAGTAATTAATGTGCACCTAAAGGGGCATTTTGCTTGCACCAAGCCTGCCTGCGTCATATTCAGGCAGCAGCGCAGCGGTCGCATCATAAACACCTCCTCTACATCCGGTCTGGGCAATATGGGTCAGGCCAACTACGCCGCAGCCAAAGAGGGGATTGTTGGCTTCACCAGGACTGTAGCCCGGGACATGGGAAGGTATGGTATTACCTGCAATGCCATTCGCCCTGCTGCTGGCACCAGGCTGACATTGAGCCCGGAGATGGAGGATGCCAGGAAGAAGAGGGAGGCAGCCGGAATGGGTGGTCCACCTAGGATAGAAATCCCTCCGCCAGAGGCCATCGCCCCCTTCGTGGTGTTCCTGTGCACCGATGAGGCAGCTAACATAAATGGCCACACGTTTCAGGTTAGGGGGGGAGAGGTAGACCTGATGACTGATCCGGTAGTTGTAAGGAGTATCCATAAGGCGGGGACGTGGACTGTGGATGAGCTGTGTAAACTTGCACCCCAGTCTCTGGCTGCGGGTCTTGTCAACCCGATGCCGCCACAACCGCCCAAGGAATAGGCAATTTCGTTCACTCAGGCTAAAGATAAGGAGGTTTAGAACATGGGTGACAGATTAAAAGGTAAGGTGGCTGTAGTCACCGGCGCTGGGCGAGGATTGGGCCGATGCCATGCCTTGGCCCTCGCTGCTGAAGGAGCTAAGGTGGTGATCAACGACCTCGGTGGTGCAGTAGATGGAACCGGGGCGGACAAGTCGCCCGCTGATGAGGTGGTGGCAGAGATCAAGAAGATGGGCGGTGATGCTGTGGCCAACTACGACAGCGTGACCACCATGGAAGGTGGGGAGAAGATTATCAAGGCTGCCATCGACACCTTCGGCCGTCTCGACATCTTGGTGAACAATGCTGGCGTGCTCAGGGATCGCATGGTCTTCAACATGACCGAGGAGGAGTGGGATACAGTAATTAGCGTACACCTAAAAGGGCATTTTGCTTGCACCAAGCCTGCCTGCGTCGTATTCAGGCAGCAGCGCAGCGGTCGCATCATAAACACTTCCTCCGAGGCGGGGCTGGGCAATATGGGTCAGGCCAACTACAGCGCAGCCAAGGAGGGGATTGTTGGCTTAACCAGGACTGTAGCCCGGGACATGGGAAGGTATGGTATTACCTGCAATGCCATTCGCCCCCGTGCCGCCACCAGGATGACGGTGACCCCAGAGCTGCAAGCAGCCTGGGAGAAGAGGGCAAAGATGGGTGTGGGTGGACCCACTGCTGAGGCTGCCGGGATTCCCGACCTTTCAGCCCTAGCACCTGAGGCGGTATCGCCAATGGTGGTGTTCCTGTGCACCGATGAGGCGGCTAATATAAATGGTCGCAACTTCCTTGTTACCGGGGGCAACGTGTCCCTCTACTCCGAGCCAGAAAACTGCAGGTCCATCTTCAAGGAAGGGGTATGGACTGTGGATGAGCTCTGTGACCTGGTGCCGAAGACACTGGCAGCGGGCTTGGTCAATCCTTCACCGCCACAAGCACCAAAGGAATAGACATTGCTCCTAGTTTTTGGAGAAGCAGGAAGGGTTAACTTCCTGCTTCTTCATTAAGGGGCATTGTGGTCAATTAGGTGACGTCACTGGGCGCACTACTCTTTGATCGCCCTTTCCCTTCCCCCTCTTCCCAGGCGCTTCGGTGTATCTCCATGACTACAAAAGTGCCATTATACCGTTTCTTTTGCCCACAGGTAACAAAGCCACATTTCTCAAAGCACCTTTGCGCCCTGAGGTTCCAGTTAAGCGTGTGGAGGTAGATTCTATTCAGGGCTGTGGTCGTGAAAATATGGTGGAGCACGGTAGTGACGGCATCGGTGCCATAGCCCTGGTCCCAATAGTCACGGTCGCCGACCATGATCCCCAGCTCCGCCTCTCCCTTGCCTTCATTGATATCATAATACATGAGATTGCCTATGTGCTTACCTTCCAGATTGTCTATGGCAAATCGGCGCCGTCGCCGGCTGGGATTGCGCAATTCATCGGCATAATCGGCTGAAAAATCGTCGAAGGGTATCCTCAGGACTGGAGTAGCGTCAAGTTGGGCAAGCTCCTCATCGCAGCGCCAGGCATAGTCATTGGCAGCATCTTCCGATCTTTTTTCCCGCAGTATTACCTTGTGACTCTTCAGTATCTTCAGCACTTCAGCAACTCGCCATGACCTCAGGGTCAAAGTTCAAATTTAAAGGGGAGGGGCTCCCGGTCGAAACCCACTTCCTCAAGCGCCTCCTTTGCCGCCTGGCGGATGTGTTCATCAGGGTGCTCAAGACATTTACGGAGTGCTTCTTCAGTCTCGCTGCTTCCAATCTGCCCTAAGGCTGCAATTGCAGAGAGCTGAACCTGGCTATCCACATCAGAGATAAGCCTGATAAGATGGGGCACAGCCTCTTCTGCGCCAAGCTCCCCACAAGCCACCACTGCCTCGAAGCGCATCTCCGGGTCCTGGCTGCCAAGCTCCTTTACCAGCGTGGGGAGCCAGAGTGGGTCACAATTCCTGCCCATGGCATAGAGGGCACCGGCTCTCATTTTGGCATTATCACTTTCGTAGGCTTGCTGGATGATCTCCTTGACTCTCGGCAGGGTGAGGGGAGCAATAGCTTCGATAGCTCGGCGCCTTACCTCAAACTGCTCTCTCTGGTTCTCAATAGCGGAAAGCAAGGCCTCCTGTACCCTCTCCCCATCCTCGGGGCGCAGTTTCTCCAACTCGGCAAGCAGGGCAAACTTGCCCAGCGCCGTGGCAGCAGCGGCACGGACCGATTCCTTGTCGTCTTCTCTGAGCAGAGCGATAAGCGGGGCGATGCGGGAGCGATTCTCACATTCCCACAGGCCCTCAATGCATCTTACCCGCACTATCTCATCAGGGTCGTGGAGGCAGGCGCAGAAGATGTCATCGAAGTTCAGCCTGGGGTTCTCCTCAGCAAGCTCCATGAGCTTGCTCATGATCTGCCTCTGTCTTGCGATGCCCGTTTTGGCCCATGCCGCCAGGAACAATTCTAGCTCCTCGGGGGAAAGGTCTGACAGATTGGCCAACCTCGAGGCAACCAGAGGTTTATCCTCATTGCTTAAATCAGCTAGGCGTCTCTCCAGAGACAAGACATGCCTCCTTAAAGCCTTTATCCTTTGCTTGCCACCGCCAACTTGGGGCAATAAAGGGCCGGGGTCCTGATGACGCTACCGACCCATTTCGCCTCACGTCCAATGGCGCTAAGCTCCCTCAAAGCGTGGTAAATGTTTCCTGAAACCATGGTGTCTTTGACCCGGCCCACGACTTCGCCTCTTTCCACCTTATATCCGAGGAGGACGTTACCGCTGAACTCGCCGCCTAAAATGTTTCCCTGCTCCGCTCCTATGAGTTGCTCCACAACCAAGCCCTCTTTCATATCGCGGATCATTTCCTCAAAGGGCATGTCCCCCTCCTCAATTACCAGTGCGCTCACTGAGGGGCTGGGCATGCCACCGCGGCCCCGGCTGCCATTCCCCGTGCTGCGAGCACTGGCGAGAGCGGCAGTTTGTAAGTCATAGAGGAAGTTTGCCACTATCCCCTTTTCAATGAGTGCCGTCTTCTGGCTGGGCACACCCTCATCATCGCAAGGGCGGCTTGCGGGGCGATAGGCGATGGTGGCATCGTCCCACAGGGAGAACCTGTTATCGAAGAGTTGCTTCCCCTCTCTGCCCACCAGGGGTGATGCCCCTTGCACCACCATCCTGCCATTAAAAGCGAGTGCCAGAGGGCTGAGGAAAGCGCTTCTCACCCCCCTCGGGGTGAAGACCACGGGCAACTGTCCTGATGACACCGAGGCGGTATTCTTTGCTAGTTCCAACTGCTGGATCACTGTATCGGTTAAAGCGGTCAAATCCGTTATTGGCTGACAGGAGCTCTCCACCTCGCCAACGAAGAGCATGTCTGTATCCCGAATTAACGTCCCCTCGAGAGCGATGGTAAAGAAGCTTTTCTGGTAGCTTGCCTCGCCGCCGCGAGAGTTGAGGATTCTCACCCTGCCCACACTCTTAGCCACCCCAGCCTCGCATACCAGCTCCGGGGTGTGGTCTCGCACCTTTGCCATCAGGGAATCACCCAGCTCAACCATATCTTCTATGGGAACGGCCTCTACCTCCGGGTCGTAGACCTCAACCTGGGGATATGCCTGCTGAGAGGGGAGGGCAAATCTGGCCTCGACCCCGAACTGGGCTGTCTCCACCGCCATCTCCACCAGCGCCTGGGGGTCACTGAGCTTGGTGGTGGTGGCAAACCCTATCTTGCCTTCTTTGATGATGCGCAGAGAGAGCGAGCTGCTCTCCCTGGTCTCCAGCCTCTTCAGCCGATTGGCCTCAAAACCGACAGGGGTCTCGGTTACAGAGGCGAGGAAAACCTCTGCCTCCTCAGCAGCCTTCTTTGCCAGCTCCAGAACCCTTTCCACTACCTTCCTCCCACAAGGCACTTCCTGATCCTTATGTGGGGGCTGCCATTGGATACCGGAAGGGGGGACTGCGCCCCCTTGCCACAGCCACCCCCCTGATTCATCTGGAGGTCGTTGCCTATGGCATCGATGTTCCCCAGGGTGACAAACACGTTGCCAGTGAGAACCACAGGTCGCAGCAGTTCTGCTACCCTGCCATCCCTGATCATATAGGCCTCCCCGGCGGAGAAGGTGAACATCTCCATGCTGGTCATTCCTCCATACCAGTTCTTGACATACACCCCCTCCCTGATGTCAGCGATCATCTCGTCAAAAGAGACCTCGCGCGGCTCGATGAAGGTATTGGTCATGCGCACGATGGGGGGATGGCGATAATCAAGTGCCCTGGCATTTCCGGTGGGCTCCTCACCCATTTTGGCTGCCGTCTCCCGGGAGTGAAGCCTGCCCACCAGCACCCCTTCCCTGATGAGATAGGTCTTTGTTGCCGGCACGCCCTCGTCATCATACTTGTAGCTTCCCCTGAACCCCGGGATGGTGGCCCCATCTACGATGTTGAGATGTTCGCCGCTGAATCTTCGCCCCAGCACCATGATATCCTTCAGGCGCTCATTCTCGTAGACGAAATCGGATTCGGAGAGGTGGCCGAAGGCCTCATGGGCGAAAACGCCGGCAAGAACGGGGTCCAAGACCACGGTATATTCCCCGCCCTTGAAGTGAGGTGCTGAGAGAAGCGCCACGGCACGCTGCGCTGTTTCCTTCACCTGATGATGAAGCCCTTGCATAAAGCCGAAATCGCCGCTTGAGCCCAGGCTCAGCGTCGCCTGCTGCACATCGCCGTTCTCACGGGTGATAACCGCGATGCGCAAGGAGACGTCCATCTTGGTTTGCTCGATGTGGCTGCCCTCGGAATTGGCGAAGATGATCTTCTTGGCACCGTCTCCATACGTGATTACGGAGGTTTGAATCTTGGGCGTGGACCAGATGATCTCATTGTATTCATCGAGGAGATTTTTCTTTTGCGCCAGGGGAATGGTTGTTGGGTCCTTCTTCCCCTCGGGCTCAACCATGTCTACCACAGGCGCTACCGGGGCAAAACTGCTCACCTCTTTGCCCACCAACCGTGCCTGTTTCACTGCCAGCTCCACTTTTTCCTTGAGCCCCTCTAGCTCGTTGAAACTGACAAAGCCCCAGCCCCCATTTACCAGGGCACGCACATTGCCCCCGAGGCTGGTGCTAAGGCCAGTCTCCTCTAGCTCCCGCCCCCGGTATTGGATGCGGCTTGCCTCCCTCTCCTCAATGCGAACCTCGATATAATCGGCAGGCTGCCCCTTGAAAGCATGAGGAATCCACTGGCGTATTTGCTCGATTTGTAGCATCGCTTTCTCCTTGGGCTTCAAGCTAGTTTACAAGAGGGCAAAGGGGATGTCAATGATTGACCTGTCCTGTGTCTTGGCCTTATATTATACGAATCCATGTCTTTAAGGCTTGGGCCACATAAGAGCCTACTGGTGAAGGAGTGGCAGTGGAGGAATTGAGCCTGCTGGAGAATATGGCCATCGTTCTGGTGGCAGCCCTTATCGGGGGCATGGTTGCTCGCCGCATAAAGCTGCCGGTTATCCTCGGCTATCTGGCAGGCGGGATCGCCATCGGGCCCTATGGGCTGGGTTTGGTTCGCGATCTGGAACAGATCGAGACTCTGGCCACCATCGGGGTTGTTCTGCTGTTGTTTACCTTGGGCATAGAGTTCTCCCTGAGCGCAGTGAGAAAGATGGGAAAGGTCGCCATATTGGGCGGCATCGCCCAAATATTGGCTACTGCAGCTCTGGGCTTGATGGCGGGCTGGTTTTTCCACTGGCCGCTGGTGGAGGCCGTTTTCTTCGGTTTCCTCATCGCCCTGAGCAGTACCATGATTGTCATCAAGACCCTTATGGAGCGCGGGGAATTGGGAAGCCCTCATGGTCGGGTGATGATTGGCATCCTCCTGGTGCAGGACCTGAGCGTGGTTCCGCTGATGGTCATTGTGCCTTCCCTAGACCAGTCGGGAATAGCCCTCCTTTCAGCATTGGGCTGGGCTGCCCTCAAAGCTGTTCTTTTCTTGGGGGCGATGCTTGTTTTGGGGTTTTGGGGGTTACCCTGGTTGATGAAGAGGTTAGCCGGGGCACGCTCCAGGGAGCTATTCTTGTTGGCGGTGGTCTGCCTTGGTTTGGGGGCGGCCTTTGGCACCTACCACTTTGGGCTTTCGGTGGTCTTTGGTGCCTTCGTCGCCGGGCTTCTGATCAGCGAGTCCGAATATGCCCATCAGGCTCTGGCCGATATCGTGCCCCTGAGGGACATCTTCGGCACCCTCTTCTTCGTCTCCCTGGGAATGTTGGCCGATCCCGACTTTGTGATGGCAAATCCCGCACTGGTGGGATCGGTGGTGGTGATCATAATCCTGGGAAAGTTTCTTATCTGTTCCTTTATTCCTTGGCTATTCGGCTACAGCGCCAAGACAATGCTTTTTGTGGGAAGTGGCTTGTTTCAGATCGGTGAGTTCAGCTTCATCCTGGCCGCCCTTGCCCTGGATAAAGGTGTAATTTCCGACGATCTCTACTCCTTGACCTTGACCAGCGCAGTTATTACTATATTGCTGACTCCCTTCGGCCTGAGCCTGGCCTCAGCCCTCTACCACCGGCTTAGCCAGGGGGAGAGGTTTTCAAGGCTTTTTGCCCCTCGTCTCGACCCAGGGTCGGTGGGGGAGGAGGAGAAGCTTTCTGGCCATGTGGTGATCTGCGGCTGCGGTCGAGTGGGCCGAAATCTAGGGAGGATTCTGGAGCGAAGAAATTTCTCTCGCCTGGTTATCGACATCGATCCCAGGGTTATCGAGTCCTTGCGCGCCCGGGGTGTTCCCGCTATCTATGGGGATGCCAGCAATCCCCATATCCTGGCTCAGGCGCATCTGGAAAGGGCAAGGGTTATGGTGGTCACCTTCGCCGATCCCATAGCCACTGAGCTGGCAGTGAGGAATGCCCTGAGGATCAATCCAAGGCTAGATGTGGTGGCTCGGATTCACGGTGATGAGCAGGCTGAGGTATTGCGAGGCATAGGCGTTGCTGAATTAGTGCGCCCCGAGTTTGAGGCTGGCCTGGAGATGATCCGCCATACATTGCATCGCTTCGGCTTGACTACACATGAAATTCAATATATCGTTAATACGCTGAGGGATGAGGGGTTAACCTAAGATAGGAGGTTCCTTTGACCCGTTTTATCCTGGTAAGGCACGGGCAAACTGAATGGAACAGGTTCGAGAGGTTCAGGGGTAGGGTGGATATCGACCTCGATGAGACGGGGTTAATGCAGGCTGAGGCAGCAGCAGAGAAGATTGCCCGATGGGAGGTGAAAGCTACCTACTCCAGCCCCCTGAAGCGAGCCATGACCACAGCCCAAATCATCGCCCATCGCCTTGGCCTTGAAGCACAGCCGCTGGAGGAGATCAATGACATGGACTTCGGCTTGTGGCAGGGGCTTTCTATCTCGGAGGTGAGGGAGCAATATCCCGAGCTTTTCGGTTTATGGCGCTTACACCCGGAGGGGCTCAAGATTCCCGAGGGGGAAACCCTGGAGCAGGTGCGAAACAGGGTGGCTGCTTGTATCGATGAGCTAGCGGCAAGGCATGACGGGGAAATGGTGGCCTTAGTAAGCCATCGCGTGGTGTGTAAGGTGCTTCTGTGTCACCTTCTTGGCTTGGATGATTCGCACTTTTGGCAGATAGCGCAGGATGCCACCGCAATCAATGTTTTCGAGGTATCTCGGGGAAGGTTCACTGTCTGGCGGCTCAATGATACCTGCCACCTGAGGAATCTGAAGGCATGAGCATCGATGAAATCATTGCTCTCTTGGAGCAAGAGTATGGTGCCCTAGAGTGGCGACCCCATGCTGATCCCGTCTCCGTGCTCATGGGGACCATCCTCTCCCAGAACACCTCCGATGTCAACTCTCACCGTGCTTTCGACAGGCTTATCGGGACCTTCAGCACCTGGGAGCGAGTGGCTGAGGCTGGCGTGGATGAAATCGCTGAAGCCATCAGGGGCGGCGGCTTAAACAGGATCAAGGCAGTGCGAATAAAGGCCTGCCTCGAGGGCATCTTAGAGAGTCAGGGCTCCTTGGACCTCGGGTTTTTAGCCCGTCCTGCTTTCTCTGAGGCTAAAGCATGGCTGGAAAAACTCCCCGGGGTGGGGCCCAAGACGGCGGCCTGCGTGCTCCTTCTCTCCCTGGGGAAACCTGCCCTTCCCGTGGACACCCATGTCTATCGGGTTTCCAGACGCCTGGGACTGATCAATTCCAAGGTATCCCCCAGAGAGGCGCATCAACTGCTGGAGGCGATGGTCCCCGAGGGGGAGAGGTACGAGTTCCATTTTCACATGCTAGCCCATGGAAGGAAGGTCTGCCAGGCACGGCGACCGTTATGCCATGAATGTGTTTTTCAGCGGCAATGCCCAAAAATTCTATAGAAAGGACTTGCCATGGAAAAGCCCAAGGTAGGCATCATCAATGTAACCGGATATGTCGGCATGGAGCTTGCCCGGCTCCTTCATCGCCATCCCGGCGTTGAGCTGAGCGCAATTACAGGAAGAAGTGCTGTCGGGCAGAAGCTGGGCGAGGTATTGCCCCATCTTGCCGAGATCGATCTTGTGATTCAGCCGCAGCTAGGGGATGTGGCCCTGGTTTTCTCAGTGCTGCCCCACAAGACAAGCGCCGAGGCTGTGATTGCGGCTCTGGAGCGAGGAATCAAGGTGGTTGACATTAGCGCCGATTTCAGGCTTAAGGATGCCGAAGAGTATCCCAGGTGGTATGATTTCGCCCATCCCGAGCCACAGCTTCTCGAGGAGGCGGTCTATGGCTTGGTGGAGCTAAATCGCCCCGCCATCGCTGCGGCTCGCCTGGTGGCAAATCCTGGTTGCTACCCCACGGGCGCCCTTCTCGCCCTCGCCCCTGCGGTCAAAGAGGGGCTGATCGAGCCCGATATCGTCATCGACAGCAAGTCAGGGGTCTCTGGAGCGGGGAGAACAGTAAGCCTTACCACCCATTTCTCCGAGGCCAATGAAAATGTCTCCGCCTATGCCCTTGATGGGCATCGCCATCTGCCGGAGATAGTTCAGGAGCTGGCTAAACTAAATCCAGGGTTATCTTTCTCGGTGACCTTTGTTCCCCATCTGGTGCCCATGAGCCGGGGCATCCTCACCTCCTGCTATGCCAGGCTCGCAGAGGGAAAAATTGCGCCGAGTGAAAAGGGAAGGGAGCAGATAGCGGAACTCTACAGGGAATTCTATCGTGGCGAGCCCTTCATCCGGGTGGTGGCTATGCCGCCTCAGACCAAGCAATGCTGGGGGACAAACCTGTGCCTTATTTACCCCACCATCGATGTCAGGACGGGAAGGCTCATTGTTATCAGCGCCATCGATAACCTGATAAAGGGCGGGGCGGGACAGGCGATACAAAACATGAACCTTATGCTTGGTTTTGCCGAAGGGATGGCGCTGGAGGGGACTGCGGTATATCCATAGCCGGAAATTGCACCTTGAGGTCACCTCTGGTATATTAGGAACACGCCCCCATCGTCTAGAGGCCTAGGACACCAGCCTTTCAAGCTGGAAACAGCGATTCGAATTCGCTTGGGGGCATTAGCACAATTCTCTACTACCCACTTAACCCCACTAACAGGCTTTAGGCTTAGTGAAGTTCCCAAAATGCATTTCTGCTGCATGTTTGGCGCTTATCAATACTTGTTCGCCAGACATCATAGAAGGCACACACCTTTCTTCAAGATTCTCTGCCCTTCAGCCACTCCGCTATTGCTTCTCGGATAATCTCATCCTTTTGCCTTCCCTCTTCGTCCGCTATTCTATCTAATTTCTCATTGATAGTGGGTGTTATCTGTACTTCTAAAATTAGGGTATTTGCAGGTGAAGTGATAACTGTGTCCTCTCGGGGTCTTTCAGCTTCTCTGCCTTCAATAAGCTGCTCCAAGTGACTTTCACGCCTGGCATCAATATATCGATATCTACCCATAAGCCAGGACTCACCGACAAGTTGCCGGTCAGTCAAGTCCCTCACCCACTTGTCCCGGGGCAGAGCCTTAAACGGATTAAAGTGTATGAATGCGAAACCTTTTTCATCATCCCCACCCTCTTCAAGAGGTGTATTGTCAATACTCCGAACTGTGCTCATTCCCCAAAGGGTGTAGTTTCCATCTAATTGTTTGTAAACAAAGAAAACTTTCATACCGATATATGCCCGCACGCCGAATGTTCTACCTTTTGGCGTGCAACCCCAGCGGTACTTAACACAAATGTTTCGTTCCCAGCAGTTGCCACTGCAGATTTCATCGGCAGGACGAGGTCCTCTGATGGCAACATTGGGATCAAAACACGATCTGCAGGCCGCATCTTTGTAGGGATTCTTACATGGAGCCTGCCAATCTTGATTATTGTAGAGCGTGCGAATAATGATACCCATAATAACCTCCAGTAACCGTAAGATAACCAATAGTATACCACAAGAATACTGCAATGTCAAGCATACCAAAATTGCCCCCCACTACCCATTTATCCCCATTAACAGGCTTTAGGCTTAGAGAAGTTCCCAAAGTGCATTTCTGCAACATTTTTGGGCTGCGGTATTGGTTTCCACCCTTGTTTGGCTGGCCATATTATAAGCCGTAACAATCTTCACGAGTATAGCGAGTCGCCTGATTTATGTACTAATCAGCGACTGGTCGTTGATTTTTTCTCCCCCTGTTCGGTATAGGGAACGAGGTGGGCGTGGCGGCAGCATGATGACCTATACTACTTGATTACCCGTCCCTTAAGCAAAGTCTTAGATCCCGCCCAACACGCCACATTGTGAACCAACCTATTTATGGGCACGCGTATTGGGCCTAAACGCCACTGCATAAACTCAAGGATGATACCTGCCTGATCAACAGTATCTAAATACGCATAATCTACTGTAAAGCCAGTATCCTTTATCGTCCCTTGTTGCAGTATACCTATACCCATCTTACGGCAGGCATCCAGTCTCTTATTTATATCCTTGACCATAAAACCTAGATGATGCACCCCCCCTTTGGACTCCTTAACATGATTCAGATGTAAACTTTCACCTTCTACTACCTGAATAAGCTCTATCTGGACTGGGCCTAAATATGCTAGCGCTATCCTTAATAATGGGTGTATCTCTTTTTCTCTCTCAATACAAGGATCAGGCCTCTCATCCTGTAATATCCATGGGCCTATACCAAAGGTGTCTTTATAATAAGCCATTGTCTTGTTTATATCGGTTACCACGTAACCAATCTGCCCCAACTTTGGAAGTCTTAGTTGTTTTTTAACAGCATCTGATATCATTTATTCCTCTCCCGTTTCTAATGAATGACATTACTTATCAGACAACCGGCTTGGTCATCTCCAGGTCAAAGTATGACGTAATTCCCCGCTCCTTTAAGCAAGTGAAGAACTTGATCGGTTCTAGGCAGGCTTCGGGTCCATAGACTCCCCCCTCTTCGGTGAGAATCTCCTTCCGTGCCAGCATCAGGGTGCCGATGGCCAAAGAGACCCCGGTCACCTCTCGCATCTGGCCAATCCCGCAGGCCATCTCATGCACCTCCTTACCGCCTTGCTCACCCCAGGCATCAATTCGGACCGCCCCCCAATCCGGCTCCTGAGGCTTGCCCAGGCGTTTGAGGCTATTCAGGAGCTTGGTTAGCACCTGCTGGCGCCGTTTGCCCCGGAAAAGACCTAACTTTGCGGGCAAGACTAACCGGTTGGAACCTCGGCCAAAGCCCATAAAGAAATTGACTTCCTCTATTCCCGGAATAAAGAGGGGAACCGTCACCGGCTCGCCATGGCCCATATTCCAGACTTTGACCGATCCGAACCTGGGAAATTCAAGCACCCGCTTCTCACTGCAGGCGGGAACCATCATCCGTTTTCCATCCCGCCAGATTGCAATCTTTCCACTCATAATGAACAGGGTATGCCCGATCACCGCCTCACCTCCACCCGAGTTCAAAGGCAGGTAAACATAAATCTCCACTCGACGAAGCTTGTCCATCTGCTGGGCAAAATAGCTCACTCCGACATTGGAGATTCCGGGGCTGGTGCCCAGGCCGGTAATGACCGTGACCCCCTTTTTACAAGCCTTTTCAGAGAATTGCTTGATCACTTCATCTGCAGCCAGCCAATCGTCACAGATGCTCGCATAATCAACCCCTGCTTCAATGGCTGCCCGCACCAGTTTGGCTTCAAAGAGATAGAATGGGCCGAGCGCAGATGCGGCCACATCATAATCACGCATCGCATCCACCAGGCCATGGTGGTTGTTGGCGTCTATGGATTTGACATCCACCTTGGCTTTCTCGCCATGGAGCCTGCTTGCAAGCTGGCGGGCAACTTCCAGATTCCGATCCGCGATTGTAACCTGCTCAACCCCTTCAGCCTCCACCAGCTCTTCAACCGCCCGGCTCCCCATATCGCCGGCACCTCCCAGAACAATGATTTTCATTAGTGCCCCTCCTTTCTACCAGACCTCCAACCGGCTATTCAATTGCTTTCTTATAGTGCAACGTCGCCCCCTTCCTCCGGAGCTTTTTGCCTGAAGTCTATTTTCACCCATATTTTCTAGCTTTTGGCTTACATTATTCTACCATCTTCTGCCTCTTAAGACAGGTTTCTGGCTTTCATACTTAAATAGTCTCTATCACAGACAATAATGTCGCCCACGGTGTGCCCCGGTCCATAGTAGATGAGCTGAGCTTCCCCATCACCAAGGTGAAAGTGGAGCTTGCTTTCAAAGGTGATGTGTTGCGGCGTGATTTTGACCCCGGAGAAGTCAAACTCGGGAAACATGACGGAAAGTGTACCTGGCTCTGGCGCCCCACTTCTGATGGTTCCCTCCCGGCAACGCTCGTGGCAGAGATCCTGGCTATCATGCGCATATTCCTAGTGTGATTGCAAATTTGGAAAGGGAGGCTGTGCTGCCGAGGTAAGGCCTGCGCATTGGATCAATGACGTATAGAAGGAGGGCTTGACCTTAGTGACCTGTTCATGGTGGCTACATTGAATAATCTGGACAATCGTTCAACTGTGCCTAAGGAAGCGGGGGAATTTCCATCAGCCTACCATGCCTCTTGGAGCATCTTCAAGACCTCGTTGAGTTCGCCGGGCCTGGGATTGGTAAGCATATTCGCTTCATTCAGCGTAGCAGTAGCACAAGCCTCCAGGTCCTCTTTGGGAACCCCGACATCGCGCAGCCGCTGGGGGTGACCCATCCTTTTGGTAAACTCCCATATGGCATCAGCAGCAGAGGTAGCAGCCTCCTTTTCACTCATCCCCTTCTCCCTAACCGCCATAGCTTCCGCCACCAGAGCGTAGCGATCGGGGCAAACATCAAGGTTGTACCTCATTCCATAGGGAAGCAGGATGCCATTGGCAATCCCGTGAGGGATGCCATGCCTGCCACCCACGACGTGGGCCATGGCATGAACTATCCCCAGCAGGGAATTCCCAAAGCCCACCCCAGCCATGGTGGCGGCAATCATCTGCTGCCCCCTGGCGAGGAGATCGTCCCCCTTTTCTACACACCTAGGTAGGTACTCCATAATCAATCGGATAGCGTATAAATTTAAGGCATCGGCTATGGGCTCCCTCATTACAGAGGCGATGCCCTCCACGGCATGGCACATGGCGTCCATACCGGTCGAGGCTGTAACCAGCGGGGGCAGCCCCACTGTCATCTCAGGATCCAGTATCGCCAGTTTGGGAAAAATTTGATCGCTTAGGAAAAGGTGCTTCACCCCTTGTTCATGATCCTTCACCACAGCGATCCAAGTAACCTCGCTCCCCGTTCCTGAAGTGGTGGGGATGGCGATATGGGGCATCAGGGGCCCCTCTATAAGTTTGGTGAGATAGTCGGTGAGCTTGCCGCCCTCTTTGAGCACGATGGTCATCGCCTTGGCGGTATCTATGGAGCTTCCGCCACCGAGGCTCACCAGTATATCAGCGCCGCGTTCCTGAGCCACCTCCACTCCCCTTTGAACTATGTGCACCCCGCTATCAGGCTGAACTTCGCCAAAAATCCCCACACATTTATCACCCAAGGCCTCTCTTATTCGCTCCGGCAGGTCGGTGTTCATCAGCCCCTCATCGGTAACGATCAGCGCTCTGGTTCCTCCCAGAGCTTCCATTTCCAAGGCCACATTTAAAGCGGAACCCTGTCCAAAAACGATTCTCGTAGGATTTCGATAGCTAAAACTCAACTCTTTTGTATAGACCATAACTCACCCCTTTCTGTTGGCAATAAAGCTTAGTTGCCAGTTCGGAGAGTTCCAGGCTACGAAGCTCATCCTTTGTAGGACGACCATCGGCATCGAGAGGTCCCAGCCTACAGTATTCCTTACACTTTCTCCCCGCAGGACTTAATCTTTTCCAGGTCAATTTCAATTCCCAAGCCCGGTTTTTGTGGCACCGTGATATATCCTTGGTCGTCGATGTGAAAGGGCTCGGTAAGCATAAAGTCCCTTGCCTGCGGAACCCACCCCGGTGGCTCATAGGGGAACTCGCAATAAGGGCAATCGGGGATTGATGCCATCAATTGAAGATTGGCTGCTAGACCGAGCCCATTGGTCCAGGTATGGGGACTGAACTCCAGATTATAGGCCTCTGCCATGCCAGCCACCTTCTTGCCATTGAGAATCCCAGTGCTCAGGGTGACATCCGGCTGAACTACATCCAGGCAACCACCCACGATCAAATCACGGAATTCATGCAAATCCGCATTGAACTCGCCGCCGGCAATGGGCACACTGGTGGCGGCTCGAAGCTGAGCATACCCCTGATAATCATTCTTGTAAAGGGGCTCCTCCAGCCAGCGCACTTTAAGCTCTTCGAAGGCTCGCGCCTCCTCCATCGCCCGTTTCAAGCTCCAGCTGGGATAAGGGCCAAAGCCGTGAATTGGCCAGCCCTGATTGGCATCCACCATTATCTCCATGCTATCGCCCACCGCCTGCCGCACTTTCTCCACCAGGGCAATATCCCCCCGCACATCCATTGCCTTGACTCGGAGCTTCACTGCCTTGAACCCCATCTCCTTGAGTTTAAGCACCTCTTCAGCCCGCCGCTCGGGCGGATGAAGCTCTCCGGTGCTGGCATAGGCCAGAATCCTGTCTGTACCCCCGCCTAGCAGCCGGTGGATCGGCTGTCCAGTCACCTTGCCAAGGATGTCCCACAGCGCGATCTCAACAAACCAGCCCCTATAGCCAAGGAAGGATGCGCTCCGCAGAAGCCGCAGCGTATCCTCGATTTGAAACGGGTCACGGTTGAGCAGAAGGGGGCGAAGCAGCGATACCAGCCCCTTGGCTTCATCCAGGAATGCCACCGTAGCGCAGTATCCCTCAATCCCCTCATCGGTTCTGAGGATCACAAGGAGACAGGAGTTCTGCGTTTGAGGATAGCCTGGAATCCAAGTGGGATTGAATGTCTCTGGAAGCGGATAATGACATAAGTAGGCCTCAACCTCAATGATCTTCATCTCGCACCTCTTCTGCCAAAGGTGGCTCCCATTATACCACGAAACTGCGCACATTTTGCTTTTGGGTGATCGGGGCCATGAGTGGGAATGATTGTTTCTTCTGCTTGCGGCACGACGTAGCAATCAGCCATTTTGTTTGGTATGAGGGGCTCCCTCTCTTCATGGGAAGGAGATGGGCATCTTTCCTACGAAATGGCTCACCAGAACCTTCCCCTTAGCCTTAGGCACAAAGCGAGCATCAAAGGTATTAAACCACGGGTGGTTAAGGAGAGAAATATAAACAGGGGCTGGTGGTTATCTCGGGGCCAGCGGCCGTCTGTTGCCTTTTTCAGATCGTCGTAGCTGGTCATAGCTGCCACTTTATTCACAAATTCTTTCAACGAAGCGCTTTCTCTCCGCAGTTCTGTCAGATCGTCGTAAACCGGGCTGGTAGATGCCGGCTTGTAGGCGTAGATGCCATGGAATGCGAAGTAGGCTTGGTTTAGCTTTCGAATATAGTACCCTTCTGCCACGAAATGTTGTCTTTTTCCCTCCATGAATTTTTCCGCCTCATCAATTTTCCCTTGGGCCAAGTATTCGTCAACTGCTCTCCTGGTCTGCCTCATTTCTTCATCAAAATCAAACCCTGCTTCGTTAGCCTGGTCCTCTATCTCCTCCCGTTGGTAGAATGTCGAGATAACCTGGGCGCTGATCTCTTCGGCGACAATGCCGGCCATGGTCTCGTTCATGGTGACTATCTCGCTATTCTTTCTAACCCCGATCGAATCTAGCAAGTAGAGAAAGCCTAGTGGTCGGAAAGCCAGGTACTGATGAAACCACTCCTCGACAACAATCTGAAGAGTACGACGCAGGTCAAGGTCTTCAGCAACCATGGTCGGCCATACTCCAGCAAAACCGCTAAGCTCGACAACGAGGGATGAGATGCCCAAGTCATCCACCTCAGACTCAATTGCCTCCTTTTCCTCCAGTTCAAGATTTGGGCTTAAGAGTATCCTTTCCTGAAACTCTATCCTCTCCCTTGGAGAAATGACCAGCAGGTTTACCGGCTTTTCCAATTCAAACTGTACTGGAGGAAACACGAACTTTATACTAAGGTACCTGTCTAAAGGGTTTAGAATTCCTTGATCGACTAGAACTTGGTTTATTTGTTTCTCCAGTATTCGCCTGGTTTTACCTTCAAGCTCAGCCCGCTGCCCTTCTAAGCGAGCTAACGCTGCCTCAAGCATCTCTATTTGCTCTTCATCCCCATCTGCAAGGGCTATTGTTGATTCTGTAGCCTTTATTTGTCCAACGAGCATGAAATATTCCTCGACTGTTGCTGAGTCGTCAGCGTCAACGCTTTCACCCAGCGGCAAGATTTCCCCTAACCCACGAAACAGTGCCTG
>DAOUOW010000019.1 GCA_030626475.1 Chloroflexota bacterium
ACAGGGCGTTTTGCCTCGTTGACCAGCTTTGCCGCCTTCTTCACCTGGGCGGGGTGACCCTGGAGGGTTGGCCTATGTCCTCTCAGGTTCACCTTATCCGGATAGCGAAACTCGGCCTCTTCGATAAAGACGTCGCGGGGGACATCGATAAGAACAGGCCCTGGCCTACCCTCTCGGGCGATGTGGAACGCCTCCTTGACCACCGTGGCTATGTCCTCGGCTCGCATCACCAGGTAGTTATGCTTGGTAATGGGCAGGGTGATGCCGGTGATGTCTATCTCCTGGAAGGCATCCTTGCCGATGAAGGGCCTTGCTACCTGCCCCGTTATCGCCACCATGGGGGAAGAGTCAAGACAAGCGGCAGCAATTCCGGTGACCAGATTGGTGGCTCCAGGACCTGAGGTGGCAACACATACCCCTACCCTGTCTGAGGCCCGAGCATATCCATCGGCAGCGTGGGCTGCCCCTTGCTCGTGGCGAACCAGGATATGGCGTAGCTGGGGATACTCAGGCAAGACATCGTAGAAGGGCAGTAACGCCCCGCCAGGGATGCCGAACATGGTATCGACACCCTCTTCGATCAGGCTCTGGCACAAAATCCGCGCTCCGCTTATCTTCATGTTACCCCCTATCTCTGGAACACTGCTCCCTTGCTTGCTGAGGTTACCCTTTCGGCGTAACGCAAAAGATAGCCCTTTTTGACCTTGGGCTCGAAATCGGGCAACCTGCTGAGGCGCTCTCTTATCTCTTCATCGGTCAAATCGACATCGATCTTGTGATTGGGAATGTCTATCACTATCATATCGCCATCCCTGAGGGCAGCAATAGGCCCTCTTGAGGCCGCCTCAGGGGAGATGTGCCCGATAGCAGCCCCCTTGGTCGCCCCTGAAAAGCGGCCATCGGTAATGAGAGCCACCTTATCATCGAGCCCCATTCCGCTTAGAATCGAAGTCGGGCCCAGCATCTCCCTCATCCCCGGTCCCCCCTTTGGTCCCTCATAACGGATGACCACCACCTGCCCCGGCTCAATAGAACCGCCAAGGATAGCCTGGGTGGCTTCCTCTTCAGATTCGAATACCCGCGCCGCCCCGCGATGGGTGAGCATCTCAGGAGCTACGGCAGCACTTTTCACTACCGCCCCCTCAGGAGCTAGGCTACCGAAGAGAACCGTGAGCCCCCCCGTTGGGGAGTGAGGCTGGGAGAAGGGACGGATAATCTCCCTGTCCTTCACCTTTGCCTCTTTAAGCTCCTCTTTGAGGGTCTTTTCCGAGACCCTCTTCACCTCAAGATTGAGGAGCCTCTCTACCTCCTTCATCACTGCCGGTATACCGCCGGCGAGGTCCAGATCCTCGATGTGGGGCTCTCCCGCGGGGCTGATCTTGGCCAGATGAGGAGTGCCCTCGCTTATCTCGTTGACCAGGGAGAGGGGAAAGTTGATCCCCGCCTCGTGCGCAATTGCCATCAGGTGCAGAACCGAGTTAGTGCTCCCCCCTAATGCCATGTCCACGACAAAGGCGTTTTGGATCGAATCCTTGGTTATGATGTCGCCAGGGCAAATGCCCTCAGCCAGCAGTTCCATGATTCGTGCCCCCGCCTCCCTCGCCAGGGCCAGCCGCCGGGCATCGACGGCAGGGATGGTGCCATTCCCCGGAAGCGCCATCCCCAGAGCCTCGGTGAGGCAGTTCATGGTATTGGCAGTGAACATCCCGGCGCAGCTACCGCAGCCAGGGCAGGCGACCCTTTCCAGCTCCGCAAGCTCCTCCTCGCTCATCTCGCCAGTGGCTACCTTGCCCACAGCCATGAATACGGTGTTCACGTCCACAGCGCTCAGTCCCTCTCTGCTCCACAACCTCCCTGCTAGCATCGGACCGCCGCTGATGAAGATGGAGGGGATATTGAGCCTCACCGCAGCCATGAGCATTCCGGGCACGATCTTATCGCAGTTCGAGATGAAAACCAGGGCATCAAAGGCATGGGCCTGAGCCAAAATCTCCGCCGAGTCAGCGATAAGCTCACGACTGGGGAGACTATATTTCATGCCCTGATGCCCCATGGCGATCCCATCACAAACCCCGATAGTGTTCATCTCAAAAGGAGTTCCTCCCTTGCTTCGTACCCCACCCTTGACCGCCTCAGCGATAGTCCTGAGGTGAACATGTCCCGGAATCACCTCGCTAAAGCTGTTCACGATGCCAACAAATGGCTGGTCGAGCTCCTTATCGCTGTATCCTGAAGCGCGGAGCAAGGCGCGATGGGGGGCGCGCTCCACACCTCGCTTTACAATGTCACTTCTCAATTTGCCCCCTCGCAGGGTTAGTTTAAAAAATCCGCCCCTTTGGGACGGTTTTGCTCCAATTTAAAGCCGTTCCCATTTCGTTCTGACAAACTATCACAGCCTTCGGCAACTGTCAAGAAGCTTTGGCCGCGCCAACAAGCTGGGCAATGTCCGTTATTCCTTCCCTTTCCATGAAGCGCTCAATGCCCTCCACAACCTCAAGCGGGGCGTTGGGGTTAACCAAGTTTGCTGTGCCTATCTGAACTGCTGTCGCTCCGGCCATGATGAACTCTAGGGCGTCATCGGCACAGCTAATGCCGCCACAGCCGATTATGGGCACATCCACCGCCAGAGAAACCTGATACACCATATAAAGGGCAATAGGCTTGATCGCAGGCCCCGACAGCCCCCCGCTAACGCCTCCGAGAAAGGGTTTCCTCTGGGTTATATCAATAGCCATCCCGACCACGGTGTTGATCAGAGATAGGGCATCAGCCCCCGCCTCGGCCACAGCACAAGCGGTGGCAGTGATGTCGGTCACATTGGGGGTCAGCTTGACGATGACAGGTAAGGTAGTTTGCGCTTTCACCGCCCTGGTGACCTCAGCCGCTGTCTCAGGGCTCTGGCCAAACTCCATCCCCCCTCGAGCCACATTAGGACAGCTTACGTTGACCTCGATGCCGCTCACCCCGTTAACCCCCTCAAGCCTGCGAGCGAGCTGAGCATAGTCCTCGACGCTTTCCCCGGCGATGTTGACGATTACCGGGATACTCCAGGTAGCCCAGATGGGGGCTTTCTCCTTGATTACGGCCTCGATACCGATATTCTGAAGCCCCACTGAATTGAGAAGCCCGGAGGCGGTCTCAGCAAGGCGGGGCTGGGGATTCCCAGAGCGGGGATCAAGAGTGGTACCCTTGCAGATGAGGGCTCCCAGCCGCTCGATGTTGACTATCTTGGCATACTCGATGCCATATTCAACCGTCCCCGATGCGGTCATCACCGGATTATGGAGAGACAGGCCTTTCTCGTTATGGGGGGCAAGCTCAACGGAAAGTTTCAGCTCGAAACCTCCTTGACAACTTATGTAATGATACTCCTTCCCCACCACGGCTTCAAGCCACCGCCTGCTGAGCGCAGCCATGCTGTGGTCGCCTTTGACACTGTGGATAGAGGTTGGATCTTCGAGGTAAACGGCTACCAGAAACCAGAATGCGATGACACCATCACCGGCATCGTGGTCGTTTGGTAGATCGGGGACTTAAGACCCGGCGCTATAGTATGGCTATTATGCCCAATAGGGCTCCAACGACCTGATTGAGGACTATCCAGACGACGAAGCCCGCGATACAGGTACCAATAGCCCGCCCGGTGGTGAAGTCCAATGCCTGTCTCACAGCAATGACCATGGCCACCAGAATCCAAACCACTATCACTAGGATTATCAGCCCACCGATGACCGGGATGAAGCCCAGGATTCCCAGCGCCCCTGGCGATGCCGCAAAGCCAACGGTCCGAAGTACCTCAAAGTAGTTTGACTCGGTCTCCGGTCCCCGGAACAGCCTGGTGCCGATATAGTATACAAGCAGGGACCAGATGAACAACGCCACGATGCCCATGAGGACCCCCCAGAGCACACTCTGGAGGAACGTCATCGCGCTATGCTCCCACAGAACAAAAAAAGCGGAACCCAGCCCTATAGACAGGCCGGCGATGACTACTACCGCAATGGCCTGGCGCAGAGCGGTGGTATCGGCCTCCACCTCCTCATAAAGAGCAACATCCAGTTTGGCAGCCCTGATCATTCTATCAACAAGCGATCTTGACCCTCTCATGTCACCCCCCTCCCTTTGGATTTAGTAATTGGCGCAACATAGCACATTTGCCCTCGCAGGTCAAGTCCATAAACAAGAGCGCCTCACACAGGAGGCGCTTGATGTCAAGGTCTTTGCCGGGTCCAATCGTCTTGAGCTTCAGGACGCTATTCTGCGTCACCACTGCACAAACATGGGCATGACCACATGCAGATAGTTCTCCACGCCCAGGGGGCGAATCACCCCCGGACTGGAGGGAGTGGTGATCTCCAGGGCTACCCTATCCCCGCGAAGAACAGCTAAAACATCGGAGAGATACTTGCTATTGAAGGCAATCTTCGCCGTCTCCCCCTCGACGGTGGCATCAAGCTCACCCACATTGTCCCCTACCTCCTCTGCCCGAGCGGAGAGCATCGTCCTGCCCGGGGTTTTCTCCTCGCCGGGGATTATCTCGACACGGATAATAGCGCTCCCCTCGCGGGCGAAAATGGAGGCTGTTCTCGCTGCCTTGGAGAACTCGGAGAGGCTCATCTCGGCACGGGTGCTATAGCTCTGAGGGATGAGCTGGTTGTAATTGGGAAACGCTCCCTGGATGAGCTGGGAGACCATCTCCACATCCTTGAGCCGAAACAGCACCTGGCTTTTAGCAGGATTTATGGTTATCTCCACAGGCTCTTCTTGTTCGGTGAGAAGGCGGTGAAGCTCGGTAAGGGCACGAGCAGGGATGATCACTTCCGTTTTCTCTGCTACCGGGGCGGAGAGGGACGCCTTATGCACGGCAAGCCTGAAGCCATCGGCAGCCGCCAGCGTGAGCCCATCGCCCTCAAACTCGCAGTGAACCCCAGTGAGCACTGGCCTTGTCTCCTCAGTTGCGGCGGCAAAAGCCACTTGAGTGATGGCCAAACGAAGGGCCTCGGGATCTATCTTCGTCGCTACCCCCTCCCCTATGGTGGGAATGGGGGGGAACTCATCGGCATCCACCCCGTTGATGCGCCCTTCAAAACGAGCACACTTTAGCTCCAGAGTGCGGGTGCGGGGAGAAAGGCTCATATCGACCCTCTCGGGTGGCAGAGAATTGACGAAGTCAGTGAGCAATCGGGCAGGGATGGTGATGGCGCCCTCCTCCTTAACCTTAGCCCCCAGCCAACAGCTAATGGCGATCTCCAGATTGGTGGCAGCAAGCTTGAGCCGTGATTGGTCTGTAGCTATGAGGACATTATTGGTGATGGGCAATGTAGTTCTGGTAGCCACTGCCCGGCCGACAATGCCCAGCCCTTTGGTCAGGTTCTCCTGTAAACATGATAATTTCATGACTCACCCCCCAAATGTGACCGTAGTATACACCAGTCCCGCGTTCTGCTCAAGAGCCCTGTTTCACCACAATATTCACCAGCCTCCGCGGCACATATATAATCTTGGCTACCTCGCCGCCCTCAAGGTAGCGCCGGATGCGCTCCCGGCCGAGTGCTAGCTCCCTAGCCTCCTCCTCAGTGATGGAGACCGGCACATTAATCCTGTCCCGCAGCCTGCCATTGACCTGGATCACCAGGGTGAACTCCTCCTCAGCAGCAAGCTCCTCATCCCAGGTGGGGAAGGCTTGATTATGGATGCTATAAGGGTGCCCCGTCCTGGACCAGAGCTCCTCTGCCAGATGGGGAGCGGTGGGGGCAAGGAGCAGGAGCAAGGCATCGATAGCCTCCTGCCAAGCGGCATTTTCCACCAGCCTTTCCTCCCGCACCTTGCCCAGATAATTGGTGAATTCCATTAAAGCGGCGATCATGGTGTTGAATCGGAACCTCTCCAGGTCCTGGGTTACCCTCTTGATAGTCTTGTGAGTGATATGTCGTAAATTTTTTGTTTCATCCACCCTGGGCTTTTCCGGGCGATAAGCGCCCATTACGAGAGACCACACTCTATTCAGCCAGCGTGCTACTCCCTTGATGCCCCTGTCATCCCATTCCCCCCCTTGATCCCAGGGACCGATGAACATGAGATAGGCGCGCACAGCATCGGCGCCCAGCTCCTCGACATACTCATCGGGGGTGATTACCCTCCCCCGCGACTTGCTCATCTTCCGCCTTTCAATAACGATGACCCCCTGGTTGTAGAGCCTGGTGAAGGGCTCATCAAAATCCACTATCCCCAGATGGCGCATGGCCTTGATGAAGAAGCGGGCATAGAGGAGATGCATGGTGGCATGCTCGGCGCCGCCGGTGTATTGATCCACTGGGAGCCAGTATCTCAGCTTTGCCGGGTCGAAGGGGCCATTATTATAGTCGGGGCTGGCGTAGCGCAGGAAATACCAAGAGGAGCACATGAAGGTGTCCATAGTGTCGCTTTCCCGCTTCGCCGGCGCTCCGCAGCGGGGGCAGGAGGTGTTGACAAAGGACTCACAGTATTTGAGGGGGGATTCCCCCGTCGGTCTGAACTCAGCATCCTCGGGGAGCAGCACCGGCAAATCTTGCTCTGGCACCGGCACAATCCCGCACCTATCGCAATAGATGATAGGGATTGGAGCGCCCCAGTAGCGCTGCCTGGAGATGAGCCAATCGCGCAGCCGATATGTTGTCTTCCGCCCCCCATAGCCCATCTCCTCGATGAAGTCTGCTATCGCTTCACACCCCCGCTCGCTGGGCAGGCCATCAAACTGTCCCGAATTGGCCATGGTCCCAGGCTCGATATAGGCCTCCTCCAATTCCTCGCCGCGCCAGCCATCAGGGGCGATAACCACCTTTATCGGCAGGCCAAATATCTTGGCGAACTCGAAGTCTCTTGTGTCGTGGGCAGGAACGGCCATCACCGCCCCCGTGCCATAGCTCATCAGCGCGTAGTCCGCAGTCCAGATGGGCACTCGCTCCCCATTGAGCTTGTTTATGGCATAGGCGCCAATAAAAACGCCGCTCTTTTCCCTCTCTGTGGATACCCGCTCTATCTCCGACTGACGCCGCGCCCAATCGACATAGCGCTCCACCTCCTCCCTGCGCTCCGGTGAGGTGAGCTTATCCACCAGGGGATGCTCTGGGGCAAGGACGACAAAGGTAACGCCATAGATGGTATCGGGGCGGGTGGTAAACACCCGGAACTCCTTCTCCTCGATCCCTTCCTTCTCCAGGCCAAATGCAATCTCCACCCCTTCACTCTTGCCGATCCAGTTCCTCTGCATCAGCTTTATCCGCTCCGGCCACTCGATGTGGCTGTGGTCAAGGAGCTCCTCAGCGTAGTCGGTTATCTTGAAGAACCACTGCTCCAGGTCCTTTCTAATCACTGCCGTATTGCAGCGCTCACAAAGCCCCTCACCCACCACCTGCTCATTGGCCAGCACCGTCTGGCACCTGGGGCACCAGTTCACCGGTGCCTTGGCTCGATAAGCGAGGCCAGCGTGATAGAGCTTGAGGAAGAACCACTGGGTCCACTTATAGTAATCAGGGAGGCAGGTAATCACCTCCCGGCTCCAGTCATAGATGGCGCCCAGGCTCTTGAGCTGCGTTCTCATCCTCTCGATGTTCTGCATCGTCCAGATGTAGGGATGGATGCCGTGGCTGATGGCAGCATTCTCCGCCGGCAGACCGAAAGCATCGAAGCCTATGGGATGGAGCACTTTATACCCCTGCATCCTTCTGAAGCGGGCACGGGCATCAGAGGGGGCCTCGGCATACCAGTGCCCGATGTGGAGGTCCCCCGAGGTGTAGGGAAACATGGTGAGGTGGTAATACTTGGGGCGGGGGTCATCCTCACCAACCTCATAGAGGCGGTCTTGAGTCCACCTCTGCTGCCATTTTCGTTCTATTTGCTGAGGATTGTATTTCTCTACCATTCTCTTCCGAACCAGTTACGCTATCTAAGTAGTGCTTGTTTTCACAGATTATAAGCTACTGGAGCAAAAAAACAAAGCCCCGAAAAGCTCTACCCCCGACCCGGGGACGCGCTCTTTTAATTTTCTCCCGAATAGCCTACACTACAGAGGCAATGCATATAAGCTGGGCTCAGGTATGACAGAATTACTACGAAGCAAAAACCTGGCTACCAAGTTTCAAATTCTGGTCGAGGTAGCTGCAAATCAACCAGATATACAGCAGAGGGATATTGCCAAAAGGCTCGACCTCACCCCTCAAGCGGTCTCAGATTACGTCAGGGAGCTGGTCAAAGACGGCTGGCTTATCTCAGAAGGGCGATCCAGATATAGAGTCACCGAAGAGGGCGTGGACTGGATGCTGAAAGGGCTTAGAGAATGGCAAAGCTACTCCAATACTGTGCAGAAGGCGGTAGCCAGTATATCAGTTTGCGCCGCAGTAGCAGATTGCGACCTGTCTCAAGGCCAAAAAGTAGGGCTGGTAATGAGGGATGGGCTGCTTTTGGCCACCGATAACCCCAATGCTGGGGCCAGGGGCATAGCTGTATCCGAGGCCAAGAAGGGTGAAGACGTGGGCGTCTCAGAAATAGATGGGATAGTGCCACTGGAGATAGGTAAGGTAACCATCCTCAAGGTGCCCGGGATCCAGAGAGGCGGGTCCAGGCACACAGACCTTGACAGATTGAGGAAGTGGGTTCAGGGAAAGAGGCTTGTCAGCGCAATTGGCATAGAGGCCTTAATCGCCCTGAGGCAGATAGGAGCCGAACCGCTTTACTTCTACGGCGTGAGGGATGCAGTGGTAGAGGCGGCGTATAGTGGGCTATCCCCAGTGGTGGTCTGCGTTGATAATGATACCTCGGATTTGATCCGCAGGCTTGAAGAGAAGAACATAGACTACGAACTCCTGGATGCGCGAAGGAGCTAAGGGTGTAAAGGCTTGAAGTAACCATAACCATCCTCTCGACTAGCAAATCGGCGTGCGGGGTAAGGGCAAATCCCTAAGCGCCGATTTCTTATTTTTTCGAAGGATAAAGTCGTAATCTCCACTGAAAAACCCCCATCAGGGTATTGACATCCCTGGTACTTTAGTACTACAATCAAGCCCAGTAGATTATAATCCACTAGACTTGATTTATGGCGCCAGGAAAAGAGGGGGTGTGAATGACGGTTTAGCTACTGGGTTATGAATACATAGTAAATCACAAAAGCAGCGAGGTGAAAATTGATAAAGGCTAAGAGCGTTACCATTATTGGCATTTTGCTCATCTGCGCCCTCCTGATGCCAGCTTTGCTCTCCCTGCCAGCGCTGGCGTCTACCACCTATCCTTTACAGCCAACTGACACCGAAGTCGCCAGTGCCCTCGATTATTTAAGGGGTGAGCAGGGAGCGGATGGCTGCATAAGCGATTTTGCCACCTCAGCCTGGGTGACTATGGCCATAGCTGCCGCCGAAGAGGACCCGCACAACTGGAAGGTAGGGGGCAATCCTTCCATAGTCGATTATCTGGCTGCCAATGCCGGCGATGCCAGCTCGGTCATGGATTATGAGAGGATGATCTTGGCCATAGCTGCCGCCGATGAAGACCCGACGGCTTTCGGTGGCGTAGACTTCGTCGCCCTGCTCGAGGCGGCTTACGACGGCACGCAGATCGGCGATGCATCGCTCCTGAACGACGATTTCTGGGGGGTTATGGCCCTTATCTCCGCCGGGGAAAGCCAGAGCTCGCAGAACATAGTAAACACAGTGGCTTTCATCAAAAGCAACCAGAACGGTGATGGCGGCTGGAGCTGGGGGGTGGGGCAGGATAGCGATGCTGATGACACCGCAGCAGCGATAATGGCTCTCATTGCCGCCGGGGAGCCTCAGGGGGCAACCGCTATCCAGAATGCTTTGGCTTATATCAAATCGACCCAGATGGAAAATGGCGGTTTCGAATCCTGGGGCGCAACCAACTCAGCCACCGATTCCTGGGCCATCGATGCCATTGTAGCCGCGGGGCAAGACCCCACCGACGAGTCCTGGGAGAGCGGAGATAATAACAATCCGGTCGATGACCTGCTGACATTCCAGAACCCGGATGGCTCCTTCAACTGGCAGTCGGACACACCATCGAACAAAGCCCTGATGACCGCCTACGCCATAGCGGCGCTCTTGGGCCAGCCATACCCGGTGAAGGTTCTGGAGCCAGAGGAGGGCGTATCGGTTTATGTCAGAATCGAGGGGCAGAATGCAACCATCTGGTGCGGGGATGTAACCGTTACCGACTCAACGATAATAGATGACGTGGGCGGTTCACATTATCTGCCCGATCCCACTGCCCTAGGGGCCGTGGATGAGGCCTCCCAGGCCGGCGGCTTCCCCTATGTGGTGCAGGACACTGCCTATGGTCTCTACCTTTACTCAGTGAACGGGGAGGAGCCGGAGGGGATGAGCGGATGGATGTATCGGGTGGACTACTCCAGCCCGATGGTGGGCTGCGCCGACTTCGTACTGGGCCAGACCACACCGCCCGATCCCCCGCATAAAGAGGTGCTCTTCTACTGGGGAGACTGGGATGCGCCGCCATTGAAGATAGCAGTGGACAAGACTGAGGTTGCGGTCGATGAGGAGTTTACCGCCACCGTGACCTACTACGATGACAATACGCAGGCGTGGGCCCCTCTCGATGAGGCAACGGTGCACGCCGACGTGGACTATCTAACCGGCCCTGATGGTACGGCGGCGATTAGCGTAGACCACGATGTCACCCTTCAGGTGTTCGCCGAGAAGGACGGCTTTGTCCGAAGCGGCAAGGTTACGGTAACCGTAGGCGAGGGCGGAGGCCCAGATTCTCAGGGCGAGGTCACCCTGGAAGCCAATATCATCCCTGCCATCTCCATTGAAGTCGAGCCATCGGCAATCGATTTCGGGGTGCTGGGCCCCAGAGATACCAGCGCCGCTCACCCGATAACCATCACCAATGCCGGCGCATGGACAGTCGTGGTAACCGCTGAGATCACCGGTGAGGCAGAGGACCTCTTTGTAACGGGATTAAATCTCGATGGTAGTCTGTGGGATTCGTTTGAAGCGACTATTCCAAGAGACGACTCACAAGAGACCCAAGCCACCCTCACCGTCCCCGAGGATTATGCCGGGGTCGGCGAAATGGAGGGCACACTGATCTTCTGGGCTGCGGAAGCCCCGTAGCCCCCCAGGAGGTGGAAATGATAGCCAAAGGGATCGGGTTCTTGATATTGCTCGTTATCGTATGCTTGGCGCTATTGCCCAATCAGGCGTGGGCAGCGGGGGTAGGGGTATCCCCCCACGAACTGGATTTTGAGGCTCGCTCGCCAGGCTCCACCAGAACGCTCCACGTGATAAACAGCGGAGATGCGGAATCGCATTACAAGGTATATGCCGAGGGGGAATATGAAGGCTGGTTTGAGATCTCACCCGATGAATTCTCTCTAGCGCCAAGTGAGAGCACAGAGGTGAAGATAACTCTTTCGCCACCATCAAATGCCTCCGGCGAGCACAGGGCAAACATCTGCGTGGTTTCGTTTGAGCCATCTTCAGGGCTTCAGGTAGGCGTTGGGGTCAAGGTGCCAGCTCATATCTCCCTATCCAGTAGCAGATCACTGCTGCCGATGCTGCTAAGCATAGGCATAGTATCACTCGCTGTGCTGGCGGCAGTGTGCTTCGTCTGGCGAAACAGGAGGACGGCATGAAGCGCATCGGGCTGCTGGCTCTAGTCGCGCTCCTCTTTATTGCCGCCCTGTGTGCCTGCTCGCCACAGGCTTCGGGAGGAAGCGGCGCCGACATAACAGTAGGCGTGGTGGTGACCCAGAACTTCGGCCAGGAGTTGATGCTCGATGAAACAATAGAGGTGGCAGCGGGAACCTCAGCCATGGAAGCACTGCAGCAGGTGGCGGATGTCGAGGCCGCCTATGGGGGAGGATTCGTCAACGCCATAAACGGCGTTCGCTCAAAATACCCAACCCAAGAGGACTGGTTCTTCTATGTTAACGGCCTCGCCACTAACAGGGGGGCAGCGGACTACAGGCTCCGCGATGGCGATATTGAGCACTTTGATTTCCACGATTGGAGCTTCCATATAGGGGTCCCGGCAATCATTGGTGACTTCCCCGAGCCTTTCCTGCACGGTTACCGGGGGCAAGTTCACCCCACCGTGATCGTATATACAGAGGGGCTAAGAGAGGATGCCGAGGCTCTGGGGAGCAGGCTGGCCCAATTAGGGGTGGAGGGTGTCTCCGTCGAAGGAGTCGATGAGCTCACCAAGGAGGAGAAGAAGTCCCGCAATCTAATCATCTTGGGCACCATGGACTGCGAGCTGATAGAGGAGTTAGACCGGGTTTACCAACGCCTCGGCTTTTTTGTCCACTTCGATGACGGCGAGATGAAGGTTCTGAATGCTAAAGGCAAGGTCGAGGCCGAATATGGAACGGGATGTGGGGTGATCCAGGCTACCCAGAGCCCATGGAACCCGGACGGCGTGGGGGCGTGCGAGAATGTGGTGTGGGTGGTGTCGGGCACAAACGAGGCCGGGGTGAGGATGGCAGCTAGTGCTGTTGTCAATCAACACGCCGAATTCGGATATGCCTGTGCAGTGGTTATCGTAAATGGAGAGATAATCAGGGTGCCCCAGTGATAAGCTTCAGGTACCAAGATAAGGGAACCGCCATCCACAAGCTCAACCCTTTCTGCAAGCTGGCGTGGATTTGTGGCGTACTGGTCCTTGCCCTGCTCTTCGATAACCCCCTTTACCTCCTGGCGCTATTTGTATCCACGCTGCCGCTGGTGTGGGCGGCAAGGGTAGGGAAAGAATGGGCTTCCATTATGAAGCTCAGCCTCTATCTATGCCTGCTGGTAATAGTGATAAATGCCCTGGTGAGCAATCAGGGCTCCCATGTCCTGTATCAGTTTCCCTTCCACATCCCGATATGGGGCACCCCCAAGATAACCCTGGAGGCCATACTCTGCGGAATAGGGAACGCAGTGCGCCTTACGGCAATAATTTCCGCCTTCGCCATACTCACCCTCACCCTTCACCCCGATAACCTGATGCTGGCAATGATCAAGATGAAGTTGCCCTACAAGTCGGTGCTGGTTACCTCGCTCGCCACCAGGTTTGTTCCCACCCTGATCGACGATATTGGGACCATCACGGATGTTCAGCAGTCAAGGGGGTTGGAGCTCAATAAAGGGGGCCTGCGTCAGAAAATCAGGGGGCGGATGACAATTATAATCCCGTTGCTCTCCAACTCACTGGATCGAACGTTTCAGGTTGCGGAGGCGATGGAATCGAGGGCCTTTGGCAACGGTGCCAAGAGGACATTCTACAACAGGATAGGCATGAGCGCTGTTGACATCGCCATACTCGCCTTCCTCTTTCTCCTCCTGGCTATGGGCATCTCCATGAGCCTTCTGGGGCAAGGCGAGTATAGCTACTATCCCACTTTGGGCGGCATGAATATCGGGCTTTTGGAAGGGCTTATGCTATCTATTCTGGCGCTTCTGCTATTCATGATGCTGCCACTGGCCTATCTAAAGCGGAGGATTGACCTTGATTAGGATGGATAGCCTCACCTTCTGTTACAGCGGTGCCAGCATACCAGCGCTGAAGGATATAAACCTGGAGATCGGGGATGGGGAGTTTGTCCTAGTGACCGGCCCCTCAGGCGGGGGGAAGTCAACCCTGTGCCGATGTCTGAATGGCCTGATACCCCATTTCCACGGCGGAAGGATAACAGGCAGGGTGGAGGTAGGTGGCCTCGATGTAATAAAACATCCCACCAAGGAACTGGCGACCACGGTGGGCATGGTGTTTCAAGACCCTGAGAATCAGCTCGTGGCTATGGATGTGGAACGGGAAATCGCCTTCGGCCTGGAGAATCTCGCCTTTCCCAGGGATGTCATCGCCAAGAGGATAGAGGAATCGCTCGATACCCTGGGCATCTCCAGCCTTCGTTATCGGCCGCTGCATGAGCTCTCCGGGGGCGAGAAACAAAAGGTTGCCATCGCCTCCATCCTGGCGCTGCATCCTGATATTGTGGTGCTGGATGAGCCCACCTCGGAGCTGGACCCCAAGGGCGCTGAGGAGGTCCTCTCCATCGTTGAGCGCTTGAACGATGAATTAGGCATCACGGTGGTACTGATTGAACACCGGCTGGATAGGGTCATCCATCTCGTGGATAGGGTAATAGTAATGCATGAAGGAAGGGCCATTGCCGATGGCGGGGCGAGGGATATCTTTGACAATGGGGAAATAGCCGACATCGGTGTTGGCATACCCCCCATAATCAAGCTGGTTCAAAAGCTGAAGCAAAAGGGCGTCAGCCTCGATAATATCCCCCTCACCGTGAAGGAGGGGAGGGTGATGCTGGAGAAGGTTTTTAGGGAGAGAGGAAGAAAGACCCTGCCCCAGGATGAGAGGGTTAAGGGCAAACCGATAATCGAGATAGAGAACCTGTGGCATGTTTATCCCCAGGGGCTCACCGCCCTGAAGAATGTAAGCTTGAGGATATGTGAGGGGGAGTTCGTCGCCATCATGGGCAGGAACGCATCGGGGAAGAGTACGCTGGTCAAGCATGTCAATGGCCTGCTGAAGCCAACAAAGGGAAGGGTGAGGGTGGCAGGAATCGATACCAGAGAGGCTACCATCGCTGAGATGGCGCAAAGGGTTGGCTACGTTTTCCAGAACCCCAATGATCACCTCTTCGCCGATACCGTGCAGGAGGAGGTCGCCTTCACCCTGAAGAATCTGGGATATCGGGGACGGGAGATAGCATCAAGGGTTGATGAGATGCTGGAGAGGTTCAACCTGAAAGAATACAGCAGACAATATCCACGCTCGTTGAGTGGCGGGGAAAGGCAAAGGGTTGCCCTGGCATCCGTTCTCGTTGCCCACCCTCAGGTGCTCATACTGGATGAGCCCACCAGGGGGATGGAATATAGACTCAAGAGCGAGTTGATGCAGTTCCTAGAGGAATACAGGGACAGGGGCAACACCGTGATTCTGGTAACCCACGATGTGGAGACGGTGGCAGAGCACGCCGATAGGGTGATACTTCTCGGTGAGGGCAGGGTTGTGGTCGATGGGAGCAAACGGGACGTTCTTTCGCAGGCGCTCCTGTTTTCACCCCAGGTAAACCGCCTGGTTCAAGCATTTGAAAAATATGGCGTGCCCGGGGACATACTAACCGCCGATGAAGCGCTGGACCTATTGATATGAGGAAAAGTTATATTTGCCTCGGTCTCATACTGGCCATATGTATAGCCGTCTTCGTTCTTCCCGCGTTCCCCTCATGCCCACTAAATGCGCTTATGAATTGGGGGCTGGTGGCAGGCGTGCTGGCTACTTTGACCATCGTAGCCTTCTATTTCGAGTTCGAGATGGTTGCTCTCAGTTCAAAAGAGATAGCACTGGTCTCCATGCTGGGAACTATATCTGCGGTTTTGCGTATCCCGTTCACCGCCATGCCAGGGGTGCAGCCCTGTACCTTCCTGGTTATCTGTTCTGGATATGTCTTCGGGCCAGTGGCTGGGTTCATGGTTGGAGCCATGACAGCGCTGGTCTCCAACTTCTTCCTCGGTCACGGCCCCTGGACACCATATCAGATGTTTGCCTGGGGACTGGCGGGGGTTACAGCCGCCTATATCGGGCGATTCAACCTGGGAAGAATATGGCTTGTGATTTTCGGCATCGCCTGGGGTTACCTCTACGGTGTGATAATGAATGCCTGGTTCTGGGCCACTTTCGTCTATCCCCTCACACTCAGGACCTTCGTCGTGACCGAGACGAATAGCCTGTGGTTCGACACCTTCCATGCAATAGGAAATGCCATCTTCCTGGGACTCTTTGGTGTAAAGACCATAGCCATACTGGACAGGTTCAGAAAGCGATTCAATTGGGGGTTAGCGAGCGAACCTACGGGCACACCGCTGCCCGTTTAATTCAGCGGTACGAGGCGTCCATCTGCCCAGGAGACTCACCTTTCATAGCTGACCAGATCCCCCCTGTGGAAGCCCACAGATGTCCAAAACCTTATCAGGCGCTGGTCATCCTCTCTAATAATGACCCTTACCCTGACTCCGTTCCTCTGGCACTCTTCACAAAATGCTTCCGCCAAGCTTTTGCCTATTCCCTTGTGTTGATGCTCGGGGGCAACGCCCATCATATCTATCCATCCGCTTCTGTCCGTTCCGTATTCAGCCCCCCTTATATCGCCCAGTAG
Organism: Chloroflexota bacterium; assembly: GCA_030626475.1. Taxonomy (GTDB): domain Bacteria; phylum Chloroflexota; class Dehalococcoidia; order E44-bin15; family E44-bin15; genus JADFVG01. The sequence continues at coordinate 16,172 of DAOUOW010000019.1, forward strand.
GAAGCCGACCACCTCACCACCTACTTCAGCCACAAAATTTAACATAGGACTATAGACCCACCAATGAGCTTCGACCTCCAGCGGCCAGGAGAGGGCACGATCCGGGCCAACCAGTGCCCGATCTATGTTCTTTATTCCTTGCAGGTCTTCTTCCGTCATTCTCCGAATCTTGACCTCTTCTTTCACCACACCCTCCCCATCTCTCTGACTTTCTTTTGCTCTTCTTCCTCAATTATCTCCTTGATTACTTTGGTAAGCTCTCGAACAGTCTTTATATGCCGGGGCTTGATTTTCGCCGTATCCCATTGGTCTAAGCGCCACCCCAAAGCTATGACATATACAGAACCAAGTCTCTTAGCTATCTCATTGAGCTTTTCATAAGCAGACTCATCAAATTCTCCATCTGATATTAAGATTAGGATGGGAGAATGGGTGGACTCTTTGAGAAACCCTTCAGCTCTCAGCAATGCTCGGGTTGGATTCGTTCCCCCACCGTAATTATAATCCCTAAATCCCCTTTCGTATGGCGCTTTGACAATGTGACAGCGGCCATCAAATGCTAGAACCATGACCTCAAATCCTGCTTTCGTAGCTGCCCAAGCCAGAGCACTGCCTGCTTTTTTGGTTATCTCTTCGGGATCTGTGTTGGACATTGACCCAGACTTGTCCACAACCAAGGCAAGCGCCAGCTTTGCCTCATCAAGTTGGTCCTCCTCAAATCGCTTGAAAATCCTGGGATTGCCATTCCAGGAATGCCTCATGGCTTCCCTGGGATCAACCCTGCCAGCAAGCAGTCTTTTCTCATAGTAGCTCCCAGTGGAAATTCTTGCCCTGTTGAATATCAGGTACAATTGCCGTACTAGAACAGGGTCTGGCTGAACCTTATATTCCTTGATCTGACTGGCGCCGAATTTGGAGAATTTTCTCGCCTCCATCTGGGGTTCGATAACATCTTCCAAATCCTTCTTGAGTTCTTCCGCTTCGACAGCATCCTCTAAATTATCATATGCAGCTTCAACAGCATCAGCTGATGCCTCAGACTGCTCTGCTTCCTTTAACATCTCCTCGATCTTATCCTCGGCAGTTTTCTTCCGGAAGTCCTCAATGGCATCTTTGGCTTCTTTCTCAAGCGCCTTATCTACTGGCACTTTTTCGATGCGGACCCTGCCAAGCTTGTCAAAATCACCAGTAAGCCTGCGAGATATATCGCTAAGGGAAACCAGGGATGCGAATTCCCTTGCAAGATTCTCTCTCTCCTCCAAAGTCTGAGCGACTATGAAATCATCGGTAATTTCGAGAGCCCTGCGTGGAATATCGGGCGCTCTAATGTTGATGGGGAACAGATATCTTCGCCCCCATAGAAGTATGGGGTCATTTAATCCCATTTTCACAATATTATTGACGAAATACTTCCGTGTTCCGGGGAAAATATAGCTCATTAACCACTCAATTCTGGCATCCTCAAGAAAATCGAAGGCTTCTTTCTCGTTTCCCCGCAGTTTAAATGTATTCTCTGTGAACAGGATATGCCCAAGCGCATGGTAATTCAATCCTTTCCAAACAGCGCACCTTTCGCTCAGGGGGAGTTTATCGCTATTGGGGAAGACCGTGTTAAGCTGTATGTCTTTGCCGTCGGTTGCCGCAGGGGAGGAAAAATGGTAAAAATGCCCAATCCTAACTGCTGTACTCCGGCCAGACAGAGCTCGATTTATGATTCTACGAACCGACTCCAGGTTCTTAATTACAGTCTGCTCTTTCACAGGCCAACTGCCTCCATTATGTCAGCAACGGCCTCTTTACCAATGCCCTCAAATTTCTGGATGAGGATACTCTTTGCCACATCTTTCCCAAATAGCTCCACATTTCTCATATACTGTTGAAGTCCTCGAATAGAGCACACACCCTCAAGCTCTCCTGCCCTAATTGCCTCGTCAATTTTCTCCTTGAAGGTCATCAATTCAGGAGGAAACATTTTCTCGATGGCAGGATTCCCATCATACTCCAGCACAATACCAAATCGGTCGAACAGAGCCTTGTTGAGAGGCTTCGTACCCTCATATTCAGGATTCATTGTGGCACAGAAAACGAAGTCAGGATGAGCATAGATAACCTCGCCATCCTTCTGCGTCAGTGTCATCCTTCTCTCAAGGTCTGTGATTGAATGGAACACGAAGTTCATTCCTGGTTTTGCACCATTCAACTCATCAGCCACGAACATCCCTCCATGCCTCATGAAGTGAGTAAGAACACCATCCTGCCAAGCAAATCCCCCTTTGCCCGAAGGAATCCAGGAACCAAACAAATCCTCAGGACTTATGGCATCATAAAGCTGAACCCTGATATAAGGAAGACCCAACTTATAGGCAGTCAGCCGCAGAACATGAGATTTGCCGGTGCCAGTTTCACCAATGAGCAGGATGTTTCGCCGGTCCCAGACTGCGTTCTCGATAATGACCGTATCGAGTGTTCCACTAACGTGCCGCGGATAGTATGGCGGAGGCTCGTCCTTGATCAAATAAGAGGAGTTGGAGTGGTCAGCGAACTCTTTAGGTCTAAATGTCCCAGCAATTACTTTAGGTTTAGCAGCTTTGGGCCGCTTAACCTTATTATTACCCATTTCCACCAGCCTCGGCCTTGGCGCAGAGGGCATAGCGTGACAGGGCCAGATCTACATTCAAGTTCATTGCCCCCGCCTTCTGGAATCAAGCGCCCCTTCAAAGATATGGTGGAGCTGGCGGGATTCGAACCCGCTACCTCTTGACTGCCAGTCAAGCACTCTCCCAATTGAGCTACAGCCCCATCTCCACAAAGTTTAGCATGATGGAACGTAAGATTCAAGTGAGGTTGCTTGACTTTAGGCAGGGTGTTTGCTAGAATTTCTCAAGACATAATGAAGCGGGCGGTTAGCTCAGTTGGTAAGAGTGCTGCGTTGACATCGCAGAGGTCACTGGTTCAAGTCCAGTACCGCCCACCATGCTGTTTTTGATTCCCGATGACTCATAGAGCCTCTTGTCCCAGTAGGACAGGGGTTATTATTTTGTTACCTAAAAGGATGGCTTAGAGCCAAGAGGTCGAAAGCGATAATGGCTACCGTTAACCACGGCGCCCAGCTCGAAAAGATCCGCCATTCGGCATCTCATGTCATGGCCGAGGCGGTGCAATCCCTCTTTCCCGAGGTCAAATTCGGCATTGGGCCGGTGATCGAGGATGGCTTCTACTATGACTTCGACCTCCCCCGCCCCCTTACCCCTGAAGACCTCCCCGCAATCGAGGCCAGGATGGCGGAGAACATCGCCTCCGATGTCCCCTTTACCAGGGAGGAGGTGGAAAAGGAAGAGGCGAAGAAGATCTTTGCTCATCAGCCCTATAAGCTGGAGCTCATCGATGAGCTTCCCGATGAGAAAATGACCATCTATCGCCAGGGCTCCTTCACCGACCTGTGTAAAGGGCCTCATGTTGGCTCCACGGGGGAGATAAAGGCATTCAAGCTTCTCACCATCGCTGGTGCCTACTGGCGGGGTGATGAGAAGCGCCCCATGCTGCAACGAATCTACGGCGTCGCCTTCGAGGCCGAGGAGGAGCTTGAGCGCCATGTGGAAAAGCTAGCTGAGGCGGCAAAGCGGGATCACAGAAAGCTGGGAAGGGAGCTCGACCTCTTCAGCTTCCATGAAGAGGCGGGGCCGGGGCTGGTTCACTGGCACCCCAAGGGGGCCGTGGTGCGCCGCATCATCGAGGATTTCTGGATCGAGGAGCACATCAAACGGGGTTATGACATTGTTTACACCCCTCATATCGCCAAGCTCGACCTGTGGAAAGCAAGCGGCCACTGGGAGCTTTACCATGAGTACCTCTACTCCCCAATGGATGTCGAGGGGCAGGAATACCTCATCAAGCCCATGAACTGTCCCGCCCATATCCTGATGTATAAAACCAGGCTCAGGAGCTACCGCGAGCTCCCCATAAGGTGGGCGGAGCTGGGCACGGTCTATCGCTTTGAGCGCTCCGGCGTACTTCATGGCTTGACCAGGGTGCGGGGCTTCACCCAGGATGATGCCCACATCTTCTGTCGCCCCGACCAACTGGAGGATGAGGTGGTGGGGGTGATGGAGTTCGCCTTTTTCATGATGCGCACCTTCGGCTTCGAGGAGTACGACATCCTTCTCGCCACCAGGCCGGAGAAATATGCCGGCACCATCGAGATGTGGGAGCGGGCAACGGAGACGCTAGAGAGGGCGCTTAAGCGCCTTGGGCTCCGTTACCAATTAGACCCCGGGGGAGGGGTGTTTTACGGCCCCAAGATCGACACCAAGCTCCAGGATGCCCTGGGCAGAACGTGGCAGGGGCCGACCAATCAGGTCGATTTCAACCTTCCCCAGCGCTTCGAGATCAACTATGTCGGCGCCGATGGGGCGGAGCATCCAGTGGTGATGATCCATCGCACCGTCCTCGGCAGCATGGAGCGCTTCTTTGGCTGCCTCATCGAGCACTATGGTGGTGCCTTTCCTGTCTGGCTGGCGCCGGTGCAGGTGGTGATAATCCCGATAGCGGACCGCCATCTGGAGTACGCCTCCCAAGTGGAGGCCGAGCTCAAGGGCAGCGGGATGCGTGCTCAGGTGGATGCCCGCTCTGAGAGGATGAATCTCAAGATTCGAGAGGCCCAGCTTCAGAAGATACCTTATATGTTGATCGTGGGAGACAAGGAGATGGAGGCTGCCATGGTGTCTGTCCGGCTTAGAAGTGGTGAGGACCTGGGGAGCCAATCCGTGGAAGCATTCAAGGCTATGGCAAGAGAGGCGATAGCGGAGAGGAAGCCTTGATTTCTGTGGCGAGATATAGTATATTGCCGCCACCAGAGGTTTATGGGAAATGGCGGGGGGTGATCAAATATAATCAAACGATATCGCGTTAACGAAAGAATACTTGCCAGGGAAGTCCGCCTGATAAGTGAGACGGGTGAGCAGCTCGGGGTGATGCCCGTGGCTAAGGCACGGGAGCTGGCCAGGGAACGGGATTACGATCTGGTGGAGGTTGCCCCCACATCCACCCCCCCAGTATGTCGCCTCCTCGATTATGGCAAGTTTAAATATGAGCAAACGAAGAAGGAGCACGAGGCAAGAAAGAAACAAAAGTCTGTTTTCCTCCGCGAGGTGCGGCTGAGGCCCAAGATCGGCGAACATGACCTCGAATTTAAGACCCGTATTATCAAGAAGCTCCTTAATGAGGGTGATAAGGTTAAGGTCAGGGTGCTGTTCAGGGGTCGGGAGATAACCCATCCTGAGCGGGGCAGGGCGCTCCTGGAGAGAGTGGTAAAGGAACTAGAGGGAATAGCCACAGTGGAAACAGTCCCGGCAATGGAAATAAGAAGTATGAATATGATCCTTGCACCGACAAAGGAATCGCAAGCTACAAAGAAGGACACAGATGCCCAAACTGAAGACCCACAAAGCAGCAAGTAGCCGCTTCCATATCACGGGCAGCGGCAAAATAATGCGTACCAAGGTGGGTAAGAGCCATCTGAGGCGAAGGAAGTCCAAAAGGGTAAAGAGGCTCTTCGATGAAAAGCTACCTCTTCATCCTAGTGATAAGGCTCGGATAAAGAGGCTTTTGCCCTATTCTTAGGTGGGAGGAGGCCGTTGACCAGAGTCAAAAGTGGGATTGTAACGCAGCGCCGTCATAAGAAGGTGCTCAAGCAAACAAAGGGACACCGAGGCACAAGGCATTCCCTCTATCGTCGTGCTCACGAGTCTCTGATGAAGGCCCTGAGCTACTCCTATCGCCATCGCCGCGAGCGAAAGGGGGATTTCAGGCGGCTGTGGATTGTTCGCATCAATGCTGCCGCCAGGCAGGAGGGGCTTTCCTATAGCCGATTCATGGATGGCCTGAAACAGGCTGGCGTTGAAGTCGACCGCAAGATGCTGGCCGATATGGCGGTGAGGGACCCTGCCGCCTTCTCTAAGCTGGTAACGATTGCCAAAAAAGAATCTAAAACTTAGCCTTTTTCGACCTAATGGCCATTGTGCTTGGTTTGCCAGTCGGATATCGATACCCAGTTCACCAAGTCAAATCCCCTTTTCGACCTAATGGCTATTGTGCCTGGTTTGTCAGCGGGTATCGATACCCAGTTCACCAAGTCGATTCCCTTTTTCTCCTTGACCCCTTTCTACCCCTGGCCTATAATAGCGGCGATGCTTAAGGAACTGGACGAAATAAAGTCTAACGCCGTCGCTGAGCTGAACAGCATTCGTGACCTCAAGGAGCTTGAGGATTGGCGAGTTCGCTACCTGGGCAAGAAGAGCGCTCTAACCCATGTCCTTCGGGGGCTGGCAGCACTGCCACTGAGGGAGAGAAAAGCAGTGGGCGCTTCCGCCAATGAGATAAGAGACATGCTGGAAGCAGCCTTAGCCCAGAAGAGCGAAGAGCTCAAGGAAACGGAACTTGCCCTCGCCCTAGAGCGAGGGGGCCTCGATGTTACCCTCCCCGGTCGCCCCATCCCCCTGGGCCGCCTTCATCCCACCACTCAGATACTGCAGGAGATTTGCGCAATCTTCGCTTCTATGGGGTTTCAGGTGGTAGAGGGGCCTGAGGTGGAATGGGACTACTACAACTTTGAGGCGCTAAACATCCCCCAAGATCATCCCGCCCGCGATATGTTTTCCACCTTCTGGATCGATTTCGAGAACGAGAGGGGCGAGAGGCCAATGCTCCTTCGCACCCACACCTCTCCGATGCAAATCAGGATCATGGAGAAGACCAGGCCCCCAGTGAGGGTGGTGGTGCCGGGGAAGATCTATCGCTACGAGGCAACGGACGCCACCCATGAAACCATG
>DAOUOW010000030.1 GCA_030626475.1 Chloroflexota bacterium
GAAAGGGGAAAGGGCAGGGCAACGCTGGGCATCCTCAGCAGCGGGGTAGGTAGTGACGCTGCCCGCTCTTTGGGTATCCCTCATGAGTATGCTCCAGCCTGCCGCCTATTTCCCAACTTCAAAACGGCCGCCATCGACCTCGGTGCGGTAGAGTATATGATGGGCGATGAAAAGGTGCGGCGTTTTTTCATCAATACAGCGGGCTTGGGCTTCGATGCCGCTGTGGTCAAGCGCACTCACGGTCTAATCAAGGTGATAAGGGGCACCATCCCTTATGCCTTAGGCCTTGTGACCGTCCTCGCCACCTATCGCAATAAGGATGTGGTTATAAACCTCGATGGGGCAACACAGGAGCAGCGGGTGTTTTCGGTGGTGGTCAATAATGGGCGCTACTTTGGAGGGGGGATGAAGATCGCCCCCGATGCCGACCCCTGCGATGGATTTCTGGACGCATTGATTATTGGCGATGCAGGCAAATCAGAGGTGCTCTTGGCCTTCCTCAAGGTGTATAAAGGTACCCATATCAATCATCCTAAGCTCAGGCTGTGCCAAGTTAAGAGCATCGAGGTCAATACCACGGAGAGGATGCTGCTTCACGTTGATGGCGAGCTTTTGGGCCAGGCACCGGCGAAATTCCAGGTGCATCCTGCTGCGCTAACAGTTGCTATATAAGAAAACCGCCTTTTGAAGAGGGTCTAAAATAGGTTAAAGGGGGTTGCTGGAAACAAGGCTAAGATAAGCTATATAGCCTTTCGACCTGACACAGCAAATAGTTCGAAAAAAGCTATATAGCCTTTCGCCCTGGCACAGCAAACAGCTTGAAAAAGGAGGCTTTGATGGCCAGAGTGAGCATGGAAGGCGTAGGGGAGTATTACCACCATTACCCCAGGGTGGCGGCCATTGTCACCGTTCATGCTCGGGGTAAGGATAATGCGATGGCGGCAGCGTGGCACTGCCCCCTTTCCTTCACTCCCCCTCTTTACGGGGTTTCCATCTCCCCCAAGAGGTTCACGCATGACTTGATAATGGAGGCCAAGGAGTTTGGAGTCAACTTCGTGCCAGTGGAGAAAGCGGAACTCATCGCTTCCGTGGGGGGCAGCTCGGGGAGAGAGGTGGATAAGTTTCAACGGTTTCAAATGGCAAAGGAGAAGCCACTGAAGACATCGGTGCCGCTGCTAGCCGATGCCTATGCTTGCTATGAGTGCAAGGTGGTGGAATGCAAAACATATGGCGACCATGTGTGGATAGTTGGCGAGGTGGTGGCCTCTCATTTTGAGCAGGACTCCTTTACCCCGGAGCATGTGCTCAATCTGGAACGAGTCGCCCCCGCCCTTTATCTTGGGGGCGAGCTTTATACTAATCCGGCCAAGGATGGCATCCGCCATCTCGACCGCAAGGTTTATGGCAAACGGTGAAAGGAGGGCCATTGATCGACCAGGCAAAGATTGAAAAGGCGGTGCTCTCCATAATAAACGCCATTGGCGAGGATCCGAAAAGGGAGGGCTTGGTTGGCACCCCGAGGCGCATCGCTGAGATGTATAGCGAACTTTTCGCGGGTCTAGACCTCGACCCCAGGGAAGAACTGACGGTAGGCTTTGAGGAGGGGCACCGGGAGATGGTGATCTTGAGGGACATCCCCTTTTACTCCATGTGTGAGCACCACCTCCTCCCCTTCTATGGGGTGGTTCATGTTGGCTACATCCCCAGCGGGCCTGTTGTCGGCGCCAGCAAGCTGGCGCGGGTTGTGGAAATCCTTTCCCGGCGCCCCCAGATTCAGGAAAGGCTCACCACCCAGATCGCTGAAACCATTCTCGAAGCGATAAAGCCGGAAGGAGTTGCTGTGGTGATCCAGGCGGAGCACATGTGCATGACCATTCGGGGGGTGAAAAAACCGGGGAGCAATGTCATCACCTCGGCGATGAGAGGCCTGTTTCGAAGCCGGGCTGCCACCCGCGCTGAGTTCTTGTCCCTGGTTCAGGGCAAGTAAAAGGATGCCGTTGAGACTATGGGGAAAGCCTTGACAAACATACGGGGGTGTGCTACGGTTTTGCAAACGAAAAATGAAAAATGGAAGGAGGTGAAAAATGAGAAAACTAACCCTGGGACTGGTTCTCATCTTAATGTTGGCACTGGCACTTGTGGCATTGCCTGCCTGTGGCGATGGGGAAGGGGCCGAATTAGAGGTCACCGGCCTGAGCCTTTCCCCTTCTTCGGCGGGGATAGGGCAAACGGTCACCATCAGTGTTACGGTGACGAACACGGGTGAAGAGGAAGGGGACACTGAGGTAACGGCTACGGTCGATGGGGATGAGGTGGGCACAAAGTCGGTGACAGTTGCAGCGGGGGGCACGGGAACAGCGACCTTTACCTACACCACAACGGCAGAGGGCACCTATACCGTTGAGGCCGATGGGCAAACTAAGACGCTCATCGTGACCGCGGCACCTGCGGTGACATTTGCCACCTTCACACACCCTGAGAAAGGCTACGCTTTTGACTACCCCGATGATTGGGCAGAGGTGGCATTTGAAGACATAAAGTTTGGGTTGACGGAGTCACAGGGCCTAATTGATGGGGCAGCGGAACTGGGGGTCACGGTCCAATACATAGTCGGCTTCGAGGCAACAACGGCTGTGGCTGGCCACAAAGCCAACGTGAACTGCGCGTCCTATGGTCTTCCCGTGACTTTCCCTCCCGAGGGCTTCTGGAACGTGCAGCAGGACGGCTTTGATTCGTTATTCCCATGTTGTCCTACCGGTTACGTCCATTTTACCGACCGGGTTGTTTCGGCTGGGGAGGCCAGGACAATAACCGAAGACAGAATGTGCTGGCTGGCTGATTTTACCTGGACAATGTGCGACGAGTATGTTGAGGATGCCGACCCCTTCGACTGCACTTCGTGGGGCCAAGATATGCACTCGATGTTGGTCATCGTGACCAAGGGCATCACCTACGCGATGACGGTCACCACTACAGCGGCCGCCTGGGATCAGTACGAGGATATCTTTGAGCACATTTGCCTGAGCTTCGTTTCCCCGCAGTGATCTGCTTGGGCTAAGATTTGGTGGTCTGCGGGAACTCAGGCGAGATATAGTTTTCTCATCACCTTGAGAACCCAAGTGGGAAAGGGTTCGGTGATGCGGAGGACAAGGAGGGCACCAAGGGTGGCCATGAGGCCGATTAGTGTCCCGCCCAAGATATCAAATGGGTAATGCACTCCGATAAAGACCCGGGCGAAGCCGACGAGGAAGGCAGGCAACAGAAGCAGCCACCCCACTCTGCGATTTCCCAGCCATATTCCGCTGGCGAAGGCAAAGGTGGTGGCTGCTATGTTTGAGGGGAAGGATGGATCGGTGGGCTCGTAAAAAAGCAGGTGAACCTGTCCAGTAGGGTATACGCCATACATCTCGAAGGGCCGGGGGCGATCGTGGAAAGCGTTGCATATCGCAACGATGGCGCAGGCAAGGCCGGCGCCAATCAGGGCACACCACACCGCCCTCTGGTTGCGTTCTATGCGTTCTGGATCCCGGCCGGCGAACCACAGGACGAATACCACCAGAGCCATGCAAACGGGAATGAAGTAGTCAGTGCCCATTAGCCGCATAAAGCGGTCGATGATCGGCACCCTGCCCGCAAGGTCATTTATCCAGAAGAAGATGGTCTTATCTGCGGATTGGATCATCCCCTGTCCTTGTTTCTAAAGTAGCCGGCGATGGCCTGAAAGTAGGTCATCCGCCTCAGGGAGTCAAGCCCTGGCTTTTCCCCGGGGTTGTCCTGTTCCATTGAAAGGTGAAGCTTCCTCTTTATCACCGAAGAGAGGCAGGCGGTGAAGATAAAGGCGGCGAGGCTGCCGGCAATGAACAGGGCAAACACCTCGGCGCCTTCCAGCCCGGGGGCGTGGCGATTTTCGGCGATGAAAAACCAGCAGAAGGCCCCTGCTATGGCGAGAACAGCAAACAGGTAGCCAGAGATGGTTCTTTGAAAGAAGGATATCCCCTTCAGCCTCCGGTAAGAGGCAACAAATTGCAGCACTCCGCAGCAGGAGATGAAGACAAAGAAGAAAAACTCAGCAGTGAGATTGCCCACCTGCTAGGTGCTCCTCCTTTCTTTGACCTCCAGTGGAGGATTCCTGGTGGTGATGAAATGGGTGAGACCCACCATGCAGGGAAGGAGAATGCTATAAGCGATGAGCGCTCCCGAGGCGTCAAGCCACCAGGCTACAAGGGCAGCGGGGGAGAAGAGAAAGGCGCCGGCCAGGTTAACATTGCGGGTGATGGCAAAGGGTATCAAAGCTACCCCGAGAAGAATGAGCATGGGGTAAGGTAGCTGTGTAAGCAAAACCCCGAAGGTGGTTGCTGCTCCCTTGCCGCCTCTAAACCCGAGAAAGAGGGGCCAATTGTGCCCTGCCACTACAGCCAGCCCGGTGAGGAGCAAGGCAGGCAGGGAAACACCTATCACCGTGGCAATGAGCATCGCTGCTGCTCCTTTGCCTACATCAGCTATGAGGACGACGATGCCAGCCCTGGCGCCCAGCTCATGCCAGGCATTGGCGGCGCCCATATTGCTATCGCCCACCCCCCGGATATCAACCCCTCTCAGCAGCCTGCCGGCGATGTAGGCTGAGGGGAAGCTGCCGAGAAGGTAGCCCATGATAATGGCAAACATCGAGCCCCAGACCATCTCCCCCAACTCCTTCTTATGCCTTAACCCGCTTTGTGTAGGCAGGGGTGCACCAATCGATGTATTTCTTATTCCTGCCCTGTACTATATTGAAGTATAAGTCCTGCAACTTTTTAGTTATCGAGCCCACCCCTCCATTGCCGACCTTGCGGTGGTCGATCTCAAGGACCGGGGTAACGTGGGCTGCGGTGCCAGTGAGGAAGCATTCGTCGGCGATGTAAAGCTCGCTGCGGTCGATTTGCCTTTCTACGGTCTCTATCCCCAGCTCCCGGCTTGCCAGCTTGATCACGGTGTCGCGCGTAATCCCGATCAGGATATTATCGGATGGTGACGGAGTGATGAGCTTGCCATCCATGACCAAAAAGATATTCTCCCCGCTCCCCTCGGAGACGTGCCCGTCGTGGGTGAGCATGATGGCCTCATCGAAGCCATTGTCCACCGCCTCGGTCTTGGCCAGGGCGCTGTTCACGTAGAGCCCGTTGATCTTGGCCCGGGGCGGGATCATATTATCGTCGATGCGGCGCCAGGAGGATACGCCACACTTTATGCCGTTGGTGATGTCCAGGTAGGGGCCAAAGGGGGTGATGAAGATGAGGAAATCGTCCTCCAGGTCGTGGAGCCTTACCCCCACTACCTGGGAGCTCTTATAAGCTATGGGGCGGACATAAATGTCCTCCCGGTAGCCGTTCTTTTCCACCACCTCCACCGTAAGGTGGCAAAGCTCATCAACGGAATGCGGAATGCTCATCTTTAGAAGGCGGCAATTGTTGAGCAGCCTCTGGTAGTGGTCCTGGGTGCGGAAGAGGTATATCTGCTCCTGGTCGCCATTCCAGTTGCCCCTGATGCCCTCGAAGCAGGCGGTGCCATAGTTGAAGGCATGGGTCATTATCCCTATCTTGGCCTCAGCGAGGGGCATGAGCTTTCCATTGAAAAAGGCGTATGAAGCCATCTCGCTCTCCTTGGGTCAGGACTTTTAGCCAATTATAACCACCTCCCCTTGGCTTGACAACCCCTAGCAGGCGTGGTAGGTTATTGGCGCTCGATTAGTGTGCGAGCTTTCCCGCAGAGCATCGTTCCCTTGTCCTTCTGAGATTGTTCCCCCAAGGGGGACCTCGGTAGTCGGGCAAAAAGCCCGCCTCGATGAACACCAAAGATGTGCGCTGGCCTTAGTGCTGGCAAAGAAAGGAGGATTGCAATGACTACTTGCCCCGGTTGTGGTGCTGAAGTTTCTGAAAGTGCCAAGTCTTGCCCCGAGTGTGGGCGGCGGCTCAAGGTGGAACTGGATGATATAAGGAAAATGCGGGTTGGCCCACCTGGCATCCTTGGGGACGTGAAGGAAGATGCGGCGACGAGAAAAGAGGCCATGGAGCGCGAAACAGAAGAAAGAAAAGCAGCGGTACAGGCAAAACGGAAGTGGCCAGCATGGGTATGGGTAGTGAATCTGATTTTGGTCGCCGGTGTCGTGATTAGCTCTTGGGTATGGGTACCTGATGATTTCGGAATACTCCCGAGCGCTTTAATCGTCGGCGTGGTTGGTGGTACCGTCGTTGGGGTCTTCATGGGGCTTGTTGCGCTTATAATGAAGCGGGAAAGCGGAACTGACGGAAGAGGCGACGGAGGGTGACATAGAAGTTGAATTTACCGCCGCGCAGAGACAGCTCGCTAGATGGGCAAAAAACCCGCCTCGATAGAGTGACAAACGACGTTCGCTGGCCTCAGTGCTGGCAACGAAAGGAGATAATGGATGAAAGCGAAGAAACTCATTGTATTGACTCTTCTGGCCATCCTGCTGCTATCAACGTTCGCCTGTGGTGGAGGGGGTGGTGAAGAAGAAGCGCCGCTTGAGCCTGGTGCTTACCTCATTTATCAGGTTGACTCTGAGGGCATTGCCACACCCGAACTGGCTCTTGCTGAGTTGGAGGCAATAATCAAGGAGCATATTTATACCCATAGTTTAGCACAGCCAGTGGTCATTGAGCGTACAGATGACGACCGTATTTCTATATTCCTACCGGATGTCAAGAGTGTCGAGACAGCCCGCGACATGGTAGGTAGCACCGCGCAGTTCAACCTGCGGGAACTCATAGGCGGTCAGTGGGTAATCGCTGAAGTTATGGGACGTGACGAAGAGATAAAGCCGCTCACTGGGGCACATCTCCTGGAGTGTCATCTGTCTTATGACCAGTTGGATGCGGAATGGGCCTGCGACGCTGAGCTAGAGATAAGATTTGGCCGATTGGGTCCAGACTTGCTACCCCCGTTTACCCAACGAAACATAGGCAAGACCGTTGGCATCTTTATTGGCGATGGCCCACTGATTCAAGTGGAGATAACGGAAAAGGCCACGACACACCTCAAGATTGCCCCCCTAAGCTGCTGGTTAGCTGATTATCTCGCTGAGACGATTAATGAGGCCACCTTGCCCCTGTCGCTGAGCTACGTCGGAGGCTATGTATATCCACCCTCTACTGAGCCAACTGGGGAGGAGCCTACGCCTACCCCAGCAGCAATGCCAGAGCCTGGATATCTGAGATATGTAGATGAAACTAACGGGTTCTCTATCTGGTGCCCCCAAGATTGGTATCGGGACGAAGAGACTGACCTAATGCTGAACTTGGTGAGTACGCGCTCTGAGATCGGGGAACAAATGTTGGCCGTCTGGTGGTTTCCAACCGTGAGCGTAAACAAGGCTTACGGTTACGCGACCTTATCGCTCGCGTTTAACGACTGGAAGGCATATGCGGAGGAGATGCACGCATATTCCCAGATTGCCGAGGAGCGGGTGACGGTGGGTGGAGTAAGCGCGATGAAGCATGTCTTCGAATATAGACAGGAAAAAGCGACTTGGACAAGAGTTGCAGCGCTCTTATTGGTGAAAGATGGCATTACCTACGTAATTATTTGTGCCGCTGGATTCTCGGCTTGGGATGAACACGAATTGACATTCGATTCGATAATGAACAGCTTCAGAGTTCTGGAGTAGGCTGCGGGGCAGCAGCTGTGATGGGGAGGTGAAGAGGAGGTTTTTTCGAAAGGGACTGGAGATTGAAGACCAGCTATGTCTTTAGGTTAATGTTTTTCCGCTTTTGTGCTAGACTATTGGGTCAGCATTTCTATGCTTTTGAGAGAAGGGGGCTATGGTGAAAAAGTGGCTTGAAAGGTATAAAGTGGTCATCATCATTTTTCTCATCGCTATCATCGCCGCCGGAGGGGTGGCGCTTTTCTATAAGCACCCCTGGGAGAGCGAGCCGCTGGAGATCGTCCTCACCAATCCCACCCCGGTCCTTGAGCCCGAGGCTGAGATATACGTTGCTGGGGCGGTGGTATGGCCCGGGTGGTACCCCCTTGAGGGCGATAGCCTTGAAGATGCGATTATAGCTGCCGGCGGGGCAACCAGCGATGCCGATCTTGGCCGGATTAAACTTTACATCTTTGAGAGCGGCGACAGCTTTGAGCCGCAGAAGATCGACATCAACCGAGCGCAGGCCTGGCTTTTGGAGGCTTTGCCTGGCATTGGCCCCACTCTGGCGCAGAGGATTGTCGATTACCGCAACCAGAATGGCCCCTTTGACCGGGTCGAGGATTTGATGGAGGTGGATGGCATCGGTCAGGCGAAATACGATGGACTGAGAGACCTGATCACGGTGGAATAGGCGATACGACTAAAAAAAGTTTAGGATAGCCAAGCGGCGATAGAACGAAAAAGAACCTGTAGGTCGAAAAGAAGCTCACGATAGCCAAGAAGCAACAGCCCGAAAAGAAGCCTGTAGGTCGAAAAAACGAAAAAGCCCCTAGGTCGAAAAAGGACGAAAAGAACGAATGGCGCTCGTCTATCTCAGCATTGCCTTTGTTGTTGGCATCTATTTCGGCTCAAGGCTAGACGTGCCGCTAGCTGTTGTCCTGCCCCTTATATTCGGTTTCCTCCTCATCGCCCTCCTGCGGCGCAAGGAGCGATTTCTTCTCTGGGGTGGGCTATGCCTCGCCATCTTCCTCTGCGGCGCCCTCCGTTTTCAGGCGGTGCCCACGGGGGATGAACTCCAGCCCTATATTGGGCAGGGGACGGTGGAAATCGCTGGCGTGGTGGCTGAGGAGCCAGAGCCCAGGAATTCGTCCACCAACCTTCGACTGTCAGCCAGGGAGATAAATGTAGACGGGGAGTGGAGGGAGGTCTCCGGCAGCGCCCTGGTGCGCAGCACAAGGTTCCCGATCTATCACTACGGCGATATGTTGCAGGTGACGGGGGAGCTGGAAGAGCCGGAGGAGCCGCGCTGGCCTGGAGACTTCGACTATAGGGCATACCTCGCCCGTGAAGGTATCTACTCTATAATCTATTACCCTGAGGTCGAGTTTGTGGAGGGCGGCCACGGGACAACGCCGCTCCAGCAGCTCTACGACTTCCGAAGTCGGATGTCGGAATCAATGGAGGACTCCCTTTCCGAGCCGCAAAGTTCGGTGGCTCAGGCTGTGGTGCTCGGCATCCGCAGCGACATATCCCCATCCGTTTATGAAGACTTCCGAAACTCAGGGACGGCCCACATCCTCGCTATCTCCGGGCTTCACATGGCCATTATCGCCGGCATCCTGCTCAGCGTCTCGGTATCGCTCTTTGGCCGGCAGAGGCCGACATATTTTCTGGTGACCCTGTGCGCCCTGTGGGCCTATGGCCTGCTCGCTGGGATGTCGCCCTCGGTGATGCGCGCTGCGATCATGGTCAGCCTTTTTCTCTTTGCCACATATGTGGGGCGACAGCGCAGCGTGATGACCGCCTTGGCCTTTGCTGCAGCGGTTATGGTGGCCATCAACCCTCAAATTCTGTGGCAGGTCAGCTTTCAATTGAGCTTCGCCGCGGTGACCGGGATTGTGCTCCTCACCCCCATATTCCAGGGGTGGGGGGCGAGAACCAGGGCACCAAATATTGTCGTCGATAGCTTCTCGGTGACCATGGCGGCAATTCTGGCCACGCTTCCTCTCATCGCACACTATTTTGGCTACGTCTCCCTGGTTGGTCTCCCCGCCACCTTTCTCGTCCTGCCCGCACTTCCAGCCGTTATCGTCCTCTCAGCCCTGGTGGGCTTAGTCGGCCTCTTTGCCCAGGCTGTGGCCCAGGTTATTGGCTGGGTGGCATGGCTATTCCTGGGATACATGACCGGGGTTGTGGGGCTATTTGCCGCTCTGCCCTACTCCTCCTGGGAGGTAGGTGGGATGGACGCTCACCTGGTCTGGCTTTACTACGGCCTATTTTTGGCTGCACTTTGGCTGGGAACGAGGAGGCGGGTCTTTTCCGACATCGGGGCTGCCGCCAAGCGAGTTGGCGGCTGGTTGGGTTCCATTCCCCGCAGGTTGCCGGCGAGATTGGTCATATTCCCTCTCCTGATCATTGCCATTTTGGTCTGGACGGCCGCCATAATAGCGCCATCAGGGGGCAAGCTCAGCGTCAGCATTTTAGATGTGGGACAGGGGGACGCCATCCTCATCACCACCTCCTCAAATCAGCGCATTCTGGTTGATGGCGGGCCGAGCCCGGAGCAGGTGACCCATGAGCTCGGGGAGGAGATCCCCTTCTGGGAGAGGAGCATCGACCTGGTGGTGCTCACCCATGCCCACGATGACCATGTTACCGGACTGGTTGAGGTGCTCCGCCGCTACCATGTGGGGGAGGTCCTGGAACCCTGTTTCCCCGATGAATCGTTGGCCTACAAAGAATGGCTGGGCCTCATCGAGGATAAGGGGATCGAGTGCACATGCGCCCAGGCGGGGCAGCAGATCGACCTCGGCGATGGGGCGATAATGGAGGTTCTGAACCCACCCCGTGAGTTTCTTGAGGACACAGATTCTGACATCGATAACAACGGGGTGGTGCTGCGCCTTTCTATGGGAGAGGTCAGCTTCCTGCTAACGGCGGACCTTTATGCCGACGGGGAGCGATATCTCTTGGACCAGGGGCTTGAGCTCAGGAGCACCGTGCTCAAAGTGGCTCATCATGGCAGCGCTACCTCGACAACTTCAACTTTTCTTGCCGCTGTGGCGCCGCAGGTGACGGTGGTCTCAGCGGGGGCGGATAACCCCTTCGACCATCCCAAGGATGAGGTCATGGACAGGCTCGAAGAGCGGCTTGACGAGAATTATATCTACCTCACCTCCGAGGATGGAACTATCACCTTCACCACCGATGGGGAGAGGCTTTGGGTGGAGACGGAGGAGTGAATCGGGTCTTCATATTCATCGCCCTCCATATAAGGGGTTGACAGGATTGCTTTCCAGTGCTATGATAATTATGGACATATGTTCATAACATCAAGATTCGAGGGTGGTTTTTATGCCTAGGCCTACCAAGTGGCGGCGTGTCGACTTCATGCCAGAGGTAACTTATTTCCGACCGGCAGGGATACCCCCTCGCTCGATAGAGGAGGTGTGTCTCTCCGTGGAGGAGGCGGAGGCGATTCGCCTCAAAGACCTCGAAGGGCTGGAGCAGGAGGCATGTGCTGAGAAGATGCACATCTCTCGCCCCACCTTTCACCGCATTCTGGAGTCTGCCCGCAGCAAGCTTGCTGATGCCCTGATCAGTGGCAAGGCGATTCGGATTGAGGGTGGCAACTTCGAGATGGCGATGCGTCGTTTCAGATGCAACAATGACGGTCACGAATGGAACGTTCCCTTTGAGGCCATGGTAGCGGGAAATCCGTTGGCATGTCCCAGGTGCAATAGTCCCAGTATTCAGTCCATCTTCCCGCGCGGCTTGGGTTTTGGTGGCCGCGGTCGGGGGAGGGGTCGCCAGCGAGGAAGGAGACCCTGGTAGGAAGAGGACAGCAACTGGGGGAGGTGAGAAAGATGCGAGGAAGAGGTTGGTCTGGCTGGGGTTGGCCCAGAGGGGGCGGATTCGGCAGAGGCAGGGGCTTCGGCAGAGGCAATCCCTATTCTTTCTGCCGTTTCTATCCCTGGCTGCCAAGACGGTGGTGGGCAACGCCTTATGGCGCTCAGTATGGAGCGAACATCCCTTCTATGGGATATGGTTACCCATACTACGGGCCAGGCCGCTACCCCACGGCGCCCTACTACCCGACCCCGAGCGGGTACCCCTTATGGTAAGCCTGTAGTTAAGCTTCTACGGAGGAGGTGAGAAAGATGCAAGGAAGAGGTTGGTCTGGCAGAGGCCGGGGATTTGGCTTCAGAGGAAGCTCTCCCCCCTGGCCGTATGTTGGTCTGGGAAGAGGAGGACTCCCCAGATGCGGGTATTTCCTGGGAGCTGCGCCGCCAGCTTACTGGCCGGGGATGCAGGCAGGGCAAGAGCCATATCCTTACTATGGCGGAGCCTGGGCTGCACCCACTTATGGAGGGCCAGCAGCTGCCCCAGGAGCGGCACCCTTTGCTCCGCAGATGACCAGGGAGCAGGAGCTTGACTTCCTCAAGGGTCAGGCTCAGGCGGCAAAGGGGCAACTGGAGGAGATCGAGACCAGAATAAGTGAACTGGAAGCCGAGGAGTAATTTGGAAAAGGGGGTGATTTATGAGAATCGCAATATCGGCCACAGGCCCCAGCCTTGATGCCGAGGTCGACCCTCGTTTTGGCAGGTGCCAGTACTTCGTCA
>DAOUOW010000057.1 GCA_030626475.1 Chloroflexota bacterium
ATAAAGCATCGCGGATATTGGCACTCGTTATCCTGTCTCTGGCGTTGAAGCCCGCCACCTCAGGTATTGACATGTTAGAATTAACTGTGGTAATATATACTCAGTGATACGGGAGCGAGATAAAACTGAATAGTTGACCTAGGTTAAAGGCTGGGTCCGGGGAGCGATACTCCACTCGGGTGGCGTTCTCCTTTCCCGGCTGGTACTCAGGGATGCGGATCAGGTCCGAGCGGTTTCTGCGGGCCCAGGAGATATATACAGGTGCCTCATAGCCCGGGATCAATCTCTTATAGGAATTGACCCACTGGCTGGTGATGGCGGTGATCTCCAGAGCATGTTTCAGTAACCCCGCCACATAGCATTTTCCTACTTTGGATAGGTGATACGCATCATCCTTATCGAAGAAGGCGTTGCGCTCGCCCTTAAATAGCGATTGGTGCACATGCATGCCGTTGCCATTTACCCCAGAGATAGGCTTAGGCATAAAGGTGGCATAAACCCCAAACTTTTGGGCTACCTGCTTCACCACCAGGCGATAGGTCATCACACAATCGGCCATGCTCAGGGCCTCGGTATATCTCAGGTCGATCTCGTGCTGGCTTGGGGCGACCTCGTGGTGAGCAAACTCCACCTTGAGGCCCATCTCCTCTATGGCGAGGATGGTCTCACGGCGCAGGTCGGTAGCCACGTCCACCGGGGTCAAGTCGAAGTAACCCCCATGATCCAGTAGCTTGGTGCTCTCGGAATCCTGGAAATAGAAATACTCCATCTCCGGCCCCACATAGACGGTGTAACCAAGGTCAGCGGCCCTCTTAAGGTTCCTCTTCAGGACATACCTGGGATCGCCTTCGAAGGGCTTGCCACCGGGCATCAGGATGTCGCAGAACATCCTAGCTACCGTATGCTCCGTATGTCTCCAGGGGAGCATGCAAAAGGTGAGAGGATCGGGCATGGCCACCATATCGCTTTCATCGATCCGGGCAAAACCCTCGATTGAGGAGCCATCGAAGCCTACCCCTTCCTTCAGCGCCCTTTCCAGTTCCTCCACCGTGATGGCCACGCTTTTTAAAAAGCCCAGGATGTCGGTGAACCAGAGCCTGATGAATTTCACACCCTGCTCCTTTGCCATCTTGAGAACCTGCTCTTTGGCCGCTTCAGCCTTGGTTGCCATGTCAAATCCTCCTTCCCCACCGATAGCTTATATCCCTGTTCAATGCCTTGTCAATACTACCCTTAACACCCGAGCCCTGCCGCTGAGGTCGTGAGCCAATGCTATCCTCGCAGCGGGGAAGAGGCCCCTTGCCCACGAGGTTAGTACCTCTCCCTGCGTGGGCCCGATCTCGATGAGAACGATGCCCCCGGGGCGGAGTTTTTGGGGCGCATCAACCAGAAGCTGGCGTATCCTATGCAGCCCGTCGCGACCCCCGGCGAGGGCCACAACAGGCTCATACATCCTTATCTCAGCGCTCAGCTCCGCTATTTCTTCATCCCTGATATAGGGGAGGTTGGCTATGATGATATCCACCGGCTCAGGAAGGGGAGTCAGCAGGTCGCCCTCCAGGAGCTGGACCCGATCTTGGACCCCGTGTTTCTCACAATTAACCCTCGCTATCTCCAGGGCACGCGGTGAGACGTCGGTGGCATAGACTGTCGCCCTCGGCAGACGCAGTGCCAGGGAGATGGCGATGGCCCCGCTGCCGGTGCCGATCTCGGCGATTTTTTCGTACTTTTCCACTGCCGGCGATTTATGCTCCGTTGGCAGTTCTTTCCCGGACTTTTCAACCTTTTCATCCCTCTTGGAGCGATGGGTTTTATCGGGGAAATGGCTTTCCACATAATCGAGGGCCTCCTCCACCAGGAGCTCACTCTCCGCTCTGGGGATGAGCACCCCCGGGGCCACGTAGAAATCCTGTCCGAAAAACTCGCGGTGACCGATAATGTAGGCCAGAGGCTCATGAGAGAGGCGACGATCTATCAACTGATCGAGGGCCTGCTCTTCATGGGGCAAGAATTCATCCTCAAGTCGGACATAGAGATGAGCGCGGTCGATGCCCAAAAGGTGCATCAGCAGCAACTCTGCTTCCAGAGGGGCATCCTCGATGGCGTGAGCGGCGAGGGTTCGTGAAGCTTGATGGCGGGCCTGCTTTATGCTCACGCTTCCTCCAGCCGCTTTGCCTGATCTCGCGAAGCGAGGGCGCTGATAAGGGTATCCAGCTCCCCGCCAAGGATGCTTTCCAGGTTATGTAGGGTGAGTCCGATGCGGTGATCGGATACCCTGCCCTGGGGGAAGTTATAGGTACGGATCTTCTCGGAGCGCTCCCCGCTTCCCACCTGGGAGCGGCGCTCCCTGGCGATCTCCTCAAAATGCCTCCTTTGCTCCCGGTCCAGGATCCGAGCCCGGAGCACCGCCATCGCCCTATTCTTGTTTCGCAACTGTGAGCGCTCATCCTGACAGCTGGCGGTAATCCCCGTGGGCAGGTGTGTGATGCGCACTGCGGTGGCTACCTTGTTCACACTCTGCCCCCCGTGACCCCCGCTGCGAAAGATGTCCACCCTGAGGTCATGGGGATTGATCTCAACCTCCACCTCCTCCGCCTCGGGGAGGACGGCGACGGTAGCGGTTGAGGTGTGAATACGGCCGCCGGCCTCGGTGACAGGCACCCGCTGCACCCGGTGCACCCCGCGCTCATACTTGAGCCTGCCATAGGCGCCCTTCCCCTTGACCTCGAAGATGATCTCCTTGAAGCCCCCAATGCCGCTCTGGTTACTGTCTACCACATCCACCTGCCACCCTCTAGCTTCAGCGTAGCGGGTGTACATCCGAAACAGGTCGGCCGCAAACAGGGCGGCCTCCTCCCCTCCTGCGCCAGCGCGAATCTCCACAATGACATCCTTCTCACCATAGGCATCGCGGGGCGCAATGGCTTCTTCCAGTTCCCGGGTCAGACTCTCCAGACGCGCTTCGAGGCTTTCCAGCTCTTCCTTCACCAGCGCCGCCATCTCATCGTCCACGCCCTTTTCCAGCATGGCGCGCGTCTCTTCGAGAGTCTGAGATGTCCTCTTATACTCCCGATATTTAGCCACAAGCTCGCTAATCCCTGCCTGCTCCTTGGCCAGGCTCTGAAGACGTTCGAAGTCGGCGGCAACCTCAGGCTGAGCCATGAGCTGGTTTAGCTCCTCGTAGCGCTTTTCCATCAATTCCAGTTTCTCCAGCATCTTTCGCCCTTTTCAGTATAAAAAGACCCCGAAAGGGGGTCGTATTTATTATTATACCACAAGCTGGCTACTTTTCAAAATTGCGTGAGCAGGGCAACCACCTCACCCACCTCAACCTCCCACTGCTCCCCCTCCACCATGTCCCGGTACACCACCGTGCCGTTTTTAACCTCGTCCTCGCCAAAGATGAAGGTATATTCTGCTCCTAAGACATTCGCCTGACGCATCTGGGCCTTCAAACTTTTACTACCAAAGCTCCAGTAAACCAGGATGCCGGCGCGGCGCAGCTCCGCGGCGAGCTTAATCGCCTCGGCCTTTGCCTCATCCCCCACATAGGCCACGAATATCGCCTGGGCTTCCGGAGCCGGCGGGGTGATGCCCTGCTCCTTCAGATTGAGCACGATGCGCTCCATCCCTACGGCAAAGCCGATGGCCGGCGTAGGCTCGCCTCCCATCTCCTCGATTAGGTCATCGTAGCGGCCCCCGCCGCCCAGGGCGCTCTGCGCCCCTTCCTCACCCTGGGGCTGGACCTCGAAGACCGTCCTGGTATAGTAGTCCAGCCCCCGCACCAGACGATGGTTCTTCTTGAAAGGAACCTTTAAAAGACGGAGATACCTCCCCACACTTCTA
>DAOUOW010000026.1 GCA_030626475.1 Chloroflexota bacterium
AATCTGCTGCTTGTTGGCATCCCTGGCCACCTCAAAGGTGTATTTGCCCCGCTCCTGAAGGGCGGTGCTCTTCTCGGTGATTATCGGGCGGCGAAGTACCTCTAGGACGTGCATTCTTATTCCTCCGTGCCCCCACCGGATACTGATGCCTTCACTGCCATCTCCTTCCTCTCCCCAGGTGTCCAAATCTCCTCCACTTTCCTCACCCCGGCAACGGTGACCATCAATACCTTATGAGAAAGAAGATCGACAACATTGAGCAGATTGGCAGGCAAGGTCTTGATCCGCTCCAGATTGCGTGCCGATTTATACAGGTTAATATCGGGCTCAGCAGTAACGATAAGGGCTGAAGAATTGATCCCTAGGGCACCCAGGATGCGAGTCATCTCCTTGGTCTTGGGCTGGTCAAAGGTGAGCTCCTGAACTACCACCATCTCACCTTGAGCCGCCTTCGATGACAGAACGCACCTCAAGGCGAGAGCGCGCATCTTCTTCGGCATTGCCTGGCGATAGCTCCTAGGATGGGGCCCGAAGGCGACGCCCCCTCCCCGATAGAGGGGGGCGCTTAAACTCCCCCGCCGTGCTCGACCAGTACCCTTCTGGCGGAAGGGTTTCCTCCCTCCTCCAGCGACCTGCGCCCTGGTCTTGGTGCTGGCATTGCCCTGACGGGCATTAGCCAGTTGCCTCACCAGGGCTTGATGAACCACCGCCTCGTTGGGAGGCACTCCAAAAACATCATCCTTGAGCTCGATATGCTCAACCACCTCTCCACTGAGGTCATAAACAGGAACCTGCACCATCAGCTATACTCCTCATCAGGGCTGTCAAATAGCCTGCCGTCCCTGAGATAAAAAATCCTCTGCGCCCTCTCGGCGATGCGGTGGTCATGAGTGACGATGATAAAGGTTTTGCCCTCCTCCTCGTTTAGCCTGCGCATAAGCTCAATGATCTCGCCCTCGGCCGCTACCGAGCGGCCATCGACAACGTGAACGGTGGCACCATCCATCTCAGCATCGCGCCCCGGCTCTATGCCTGCTAGCGGAACCCCTATCGGGTCGCCGAAATCGGCAACCTTCTTAGGTACAAAAGCGACAACCGAGGGGGAAACCACTTCCACATGTTCCAGCCCCTCTATGTCCTCCACATAGGAAACCGGTATCGGGGTGCCACCCCCGATCATGAATCCCATGGGGGCATCCTGAGGGTAGATAACCACGTCTCCCGCCAGTCTGTCCATCGTCTGCGTCATCATATGATCCATACCATCGGAGATGCTGAGTAGCACCGTCATCAGGGCGACGCCGAGAGCCGTCCCCAGGATGGCGAAAACGGCAACCCCTTTCCTTCTAAAGGCGTTGCGAATGGCAAACCCAAACACATCCTCGCCCCCTAGCCGCTCGATTTCCTGATAGTAACCAGTCCATTTCTGGCACCAGGAACCGCCCCTTGAACAAGGAGCAGGTTGCGCTCGGGATCAGCCTCCACCACTTTGAGCCGCCGCACTGTCACCCTTTCGCTTCCCATATGCCCCGCCATGCGCATCCCCTTAAGAACCCTCCCCGGGGTAGTTGTGGCCCCGATGGAGCCCGGGGCGCGCTGGCGATCGGATTGACCGTGTGTTTTGGGGCCACCGCCAAAGTGGTGTCGCTTCACCACCCCGGCAAAGCCCTTGCCCTTGGATATGCCGCTGACATCCACCACATCACCAGCCTGAAATATGCTGACATCCACCTTGTGCCCGATCTCGATGGACTCGATGTCCGAGACCTTAAACTCCCTCAGGTGTTTAAGCATGCCCACCTGCTTCAGATGCCCCTTTTGTGGCTGGTTTAGCCGCTTCGCCTCGCCAAAGCCAAGCTGCACAGCATCATAGCCCTCCTTTGCCACCCTCTTGATCTGGGTGATAAAACAAGGCCCGGCCTCGATAGCGGTAACCTGCTCCACTCGGCCATCCTCCCCAAACACCTGGGTCATGCCGATTTTTCGCCCGATAATCCCTTCAACCATCTTTTTCGATCTAAGCCCTCTTTTAGAAATGGGGCCTTATACCCCTATCTACAGCTTAATCTCTATATCTACCCCCGCCGGCAGGTCGAGCCGAGTAAGGGCATCAATGGTCTTAGATGTAGGCTCTAAAATGTCGATGAGCCGCTTATGAGTGCGAATCTCAAACTGCTCCCTGGAGTCCTTGTCTACATGGGGAGAACGGATGACGCAGAACTTCTTGATACTAGTGGGCAGGGGGATCGGCCCTGCCACCTTGGCCCCGGTGTGCTCCGCCGCCTCCACAATTTGCTCTGCGGAGCGGTCCAGTATCCGGTGATCATAGGCCTTAAGTTTGATCCGAATCTTCTGTTTCGGCATCTAGACCACTCCTCCCACCCGGGCAACAAGCTGCTCGGCCAAAGGCTGGGGCAGCTCCTCGTAGTGATAAAACTCCATAGAATAGGTAGCCCTCCCCTGACTCATCGACCTAAGGTCAGTGGCATAGCCAAAGGTCTCCGCCAGGGGGGTGAGGCAACGGATTATCCTGGTCGCCTCCAAGGTGTCAATAGAGGTGATCTGCGCCCTCCTCGAATTGAGGTCCCCCAGGATGTCGCCCAGGAATCCCTCAGGAGTGGCCACCTCCATCTTCATCACCGGCTCGAGGAGCACAGGATGGGCACGGCGTACCCCATCCTTTAACGCCAGGGAGCCAGCGATTTTGAACGCCGGCCCCGAGGAATCCACTTCATGAAAGCTACCATCATAAAGGATGGCGCGCACATCAACCACCGGATACCCGCCCAAAACGCCACTCTCCGTGGCCTCTTTGATCCCGCTCTCCACATAGGGGATATATTGCTTGGGAATAACGCCAGCCTGTATCCGGTTCTCAAACTCAAAGCCGCTTCCACACTCGCCGGGATGAAGCTCAACCCAGACATGCCCGTACTGTCCTCGGCCACCAAACTGCTTGATGAATCTCCCCTCAGCTTTCACCGGAATGGTGATGGTCTCCCTATAGGCAACGTGGGGCCTTCCCACATTGGCCCCCACCCTGAACTCGCGGAGCAACCTCTCGGTGATGACCTCCAGATGAAGCTCCCCCATGCCCGAGATAATAGTCTGCCCCGTCTCGTCATCGTACCGGGTGATAAATGTGGGATCCTCCTCAGCCAACTTTGTCAGGGCCTCACCCAGCTTGTCCTGGTCTGCCTTGGTCTTGGGCTCTATGGCAACGGAGATCACCGGCTGGGGGAAACGAATGGATTCCAAAATAATAGCGGCGTGGACATTACATAAGGTGTCGCCGGTGAAAGTGTCCTTCAAGCCCAGGGCGGCAGCGATGTCCCCAGTCTCCACCCTGCTCATCTCCTCACGGTGATTAGCATGCATCCGCAGCAGCCTCCCCATGCGCTCCCTTCGCTCCCGCCTCGAATTATAGACCTGAGCCCCGGCCTCCACTTTCCCAGAATAAACCCTGAAATAGACCAACCTGCCGACAAAGGGGTCGGTGACTACCTTAAAGGCAAGAGCAGAAAAGGGTACGTCATCGCCGGGAGGACGCTCACTCTCCTTGCCACTCTTAGGTTCGATGCCCTTCACTGCTGGCATATCCTGGGGAGAGGGAAGATAGGATACAATGGCATCCAGCATCGGCTGAATCCCTTTATTCCTCAGGGCGCTACCACAAAGAACGGGCACCACCTTATTTGCTATGGTTGCCCTTCTCAAAGCCGCCTTAAGCTCTGGGAGTGTGATGGTGGCCCCCTCCAAATACCGGATCATCAACTGCTCATCGACTTCAGCCAGCATCTCTATCAACTGCTCTCGGTACCTCTTTGAGGCCTCTTCATCTTCAGCAGGTATATCCTGCGCTACGGGGGTGTCCTCGGGATCATCAGAGAAGGTCCAAGCCCTTTCTTCCATCAGGTCGATCACGCCAGCAAACGAGCCTTCGCTGCCTAAGGGCAATTGTATCGGCAGGGCATTGGCACCCAGTCTCTCCTTTATCATGGCTATGGTGCGGTGGAAGTCGACGCCGATGCGATCCATCTTGTTGACAAAGCAAATCCTGGGAACACTGTATTTATCTGCCTGGCGCCAGACCGTCTCCGACTGGGGCTCAACCCCAGCCACAGCATCGAGAACCACAACTCCGCCATCGAGAACACGCAGGCTCCGCTCCACTTCTGCGGTGAAGTCTACATGCCCCGGAGTATCGATGATGTTGATGCGATGATCTTGCCAATAGCAAGTAGTGGCGGCAGCGGTAATAGTGATCCCTCGCTCCCGCTCCTGCTCCATCCAGTCCATCACCGCCGTTCCTTCATCCACCTCACCCAGCTTGTAGGTGCGACCAGTATAGTAAAGAATCCTCTCGGTAATCGTTGTTTTCCCAGCATCTATGTGGGCAATGATACCGATATTCCTGACTTTCTCTAAAGGGAATGATCTGGGCATGTTCCTCACCTACCACCATATCACCATCGATAGTGGGCGAAGGCCCTATTCGCCTCCGCCATCCTGTGGGTATCCTCACGCTTTTTCACCGCTGCCCCCTGTCCCTGAAATGCATCCATAACCTCAGCCGCCAGCTTCTCAGCCATGGACTTTCCCCCTCGCCCCCTGGCTGAGCGCACCAGCCATCGCATTGCTAAGGAAAGGGCACGGTCGCCTCTAACCTCTACCGGGACTTGATATGTAGCACCACCAACACGCCGCGGCTTGACTTCCAGACGGGGAGTAGTATTTTTGATCGCCTGCTCCAGGGCATCCACAGGGTCCCTTTTAGCCTGTTCCTCAACGATCCCCAGTGCATCATAAACGATTGCTTGAGCCAAGCTCTTCTTACCCCCACCCATCACACCATTGATCACCTTAGCCACGGTAATGCTCTGATACCGTGGGTCAGGGGAGATTCGCCTTTTTGTTACCCGTCCTTTTCTCGGCATCCTGGTCTCCCTTTACTCTGCCACGGAGCGCCTCGGCTTCTTGGTCCCGTACTTACTGCGACCACGCTGCCTATTCTCCACCCCTTCCGAATCCAGGGCACCACGAATAATGTGGTAGCGCACCCCGGGTAAATCCTTCACCCGTCCTCCCCGAAGGAGAACCACAGAGTGCTCTTGGAGGGTATGCCCCTCCCCAGGGATATAGGCTGTCACCTCAATCCCATTGGTCAGCCGCACCCGAGCCACCTTGCGCAGCGCAGAATTGGGCTTCTTCGGCGTCGCCGTCTTCACCTGGGTGCACACCCCCCCGCTTCTGTGGGGAGCGTCCCTGCCCTGTCCTATTCTTGAGGGCATTATAGATAATACGGAATGCCGGCGCCGTGGTCTTCTTTCTCGCCCCTCTCCGCCCCTTGCGAATAAGTTGGTTGACGGTAGGCATTAACCCCTCCCAATCATAGTTAAAGGCCGAAAGACTTAAAGCTGAACCGGCATTGTCAACCCGGCTTCCCAGGTCTTTCGACCTATGTCCGGCTAACTCAACAAACGCTAACTTAATAATTTATCATTATTTAATCCATCTGTCAAGCATATCCTTGACGGTGGCCTCGGCGAGGCTTATCCTAGAAACAGGATGCCACGCAGAATTGACCTCTTGCTTGTGGAAAGGGGGCTTGCCCCGAGCACGGAGAAGGCCAGGGCTGTAATCATGGCAGGAGAGGTCCTGGCCAATGATAAGGTTGTGGACAAACCGGGCACCATGGTCAGGGAGGATGCCACCATTCGCCTCCTTGCCAAGCCCCCCTTTGTCAGCAGAGGGGGCATCAAGCTGGCCCACGCCCTGGATCAGTTCCATCTCGATGTCACCTCGCTGGTGGCCCTCGATGTCGGTGCCTCCACTGGTGGCTTTACCCATTGCTTGCTCACGCGAGGGGCGA
Source organism: Chloroflexota bacterium (assembly GCA_030626475.1). Lineage (GTDB taxonomy): Bacteria > Chloroflexota > Dehalococcoidia > E44-bin15 > E44-bin15 > JADFVG01. Next base: position 5,873 of record DAOUOW010000026.1, read on the forward strand.
GTCGGGTATATGCCGTCGATGTCGGCTATGGGCAACTGGACTACCGCCTGAGGGTGGACCCTCGGGTGGTGGTCATGGAGCGGGTGAACGCTCGCTATCCCTTCTCCGTACCTGAAGCCGTTGACCTGGCCACCATAGACCTGTCCTTTATTTCCCTGGAGAAGGTGGTGCCAAATGTAGCCGCCTTACTCAGGCAAGGGGGAAAGATGATCTGCCTGGTGAAGCCCCAGTTTGAGGCGAGACGAAGTGAAGTGGGGAAGGGGGGAGTGGTTAAGGATCCCCTGGTTCACGCCCGCGTTATGGGACGCTTTATCTCCTGGGCCATCGAAAACGGATTCAGGATCAGGGGTCTCACCCCATCGCCAATCCCGGGTGCTTCAGGGAACAGGGAGTTCTTCATCATGCTCGAGATGGATTGAGATGGCAGAGAGGAAAAAGCCATGGACGGCGCCCTAAAATGGCTCATGACGCAAGCCTTCGGCAGGGATTGACCTCATATTGGGGAGAACCTATAATTGAATTGGAGGGGAAGTGAAAGAGAGCTGTGCCCTTTTCGGCGTCTATGCCCCGGGTGAGGATGTAGCCAGGCTCACCTTCTTTGGCTTGTTTGCCCTCCAGCACCGCGGTCAGGAGAGCTCCGGGATCGCCACTGCCGATGGGGAAAGGATTCATGTCCATACCGAGATGGGGCTGGTATCCCAGGTCTTTGATGAACAGGTGCTAGGCCGCCTGTGGGGCGATATCGCCATCGGCCACAACCGCTACTCCACCAGAGGCTCCAGCAGTCCCGCCAATGCCCAGCCCATTGTGGTTGAAGGTCCAACGGACAGGATCGCCCTGGGACACAACGGGAACATCGTCAATGCCGAGTATCTGCGCCATAAACTGGAAGGGCAAGGCTGCCATTTCTCCACCGGAACCGACTCCGAGGTCATCGCCAATCTCATCCTGTCCTCAACGAGAAAGACCTGGATAGAGAGGATCAAATACGCCATGAGGCGATTGGTGGGTGCCTACTCCCTGGTACTCACGACTGAGGACACCCTGTTTGGGGTCCGCGACCCTCTGGGGGTTCGCCCCCTTTGCCTGGGCAGACTCGATGGCGGCTGGATTCTGGCCTCCGAAACCTGTGCCCTGGATCACATCGGAGCCCAGTTCCTGCGTGAGGTCGAGCCCGGAGAGATAATAGCCATCAATTCCCGAGGCATGAAAAGCTACCACGAGAAGCGCGATAGCAGGAGGGGGCTTTGCATCTTCGAATATATCTACTTTGCCCGCCCTGATAGCATAATCAACGGCAGGCGCCTCTATTCAGCGAGGCAGGCCATGGGCGCCAGGCTGGCTCAAGAATACCCTGTGGATGCCGACCTGGTGATCGGCATCCCCGACTCGGCAACAGCAGCAGGTATCGGCTACTCCACAAAGTCCGGCACCCCCTTCATCGAGGGCCTGCTCAAGAACCGCTATGTGGGGCGCACCTTCATCGAGCCCGACCAGAGAATCAGGGAGCTGGGCGTCCAGCTCAAGTTCAACCCCATGCCTGAGATCATCGATGACAAGCGCCTGGTCGTGGTCGACGATAGCATTGTGCGCGGAACCACCACACCCCATGTCGTCAATTTACTCAAGAAGGCCGGGGCCAAGGAGATCCACATGCGTATCTGCGCCCCGCCCATCCGCTACCCCTGCTTCTTTGGCGTGGATATGGCAACGCGCTGGGAGCTTATCGCCGCTCAAAAAGAGGTCCCCGAGATCGCCCAGTTCATTGGCGTCGATAGCCTTGGCTACCTCAGCATCGAGGGTCTCATCGAATCGGTAGCTCTGCCCAAGGAGCTCTTTTGCCTCGCCTGCTTCACCGGCGATTACCCTGTCCCGGTGCAGCTTGAGATGGAAAAGCTCGCCTTGGAGTCTAAAGAGGAGTGATTTTGGCTGACAAGCCCAGGCGAGCAAAGGAAACCTACCGCGCTGCTGGTGTCGATATCAACACCGCCAATGAACTAGTGAGATTTATTGGCAAAAAGGCACGTGCCACCTTCAGACCTGAGGTCATCAGCGACCTCGGCTTTTTTGGCGGGCTTTTTCAACTAGGAAGCTATGTGGAGCCCGTTCTCGTCTCCAGCACCGATGGCGTGGGCACCAAGATAAAAGTGGCCTGCGCCCTGGGGAGGCACGAAACCATCGGCATCGATCTGGTTCACCACTGCGTCAACGACATCCTAACCTGTGGAGCCGAACCGCTCTTCTTCCATGACTACATCGCCATGAGCAAGCTCGAGCCTGAGATCGTGGAAAGCATTGTCAACGGGATGACCAGTGCCTTGAGCACGGTGGGCTGTGCCCTCATCGGTGGCGAGACTGCGGAGATGCCCGGAATCTATTCCGAGGGGGGATATGACCTGGTGGGGTTCATCGTCGGCGTGGTGGAGAAGAAGGGCGTCATCGATGGCAAGGCGATAAACAAAGGCGATGCCATCATCGGGCTGCCCCCCAGCGGCCTGCATACCAACGGTTATTCCCTGGCGCGAAAGATATTCTCCACCGAGCCCCAGAAGCTAAATGTTTTCTACCCCGAGCTTGGTCGCACCATTGGAGAGGAACTCCTCGAGCCCCATCGCTGTTATTATCCCATGCTTAAGCCCCTGTTGCCCGTAATTAAAGGCATAGCCCACATCACCGGCGGCGGCATAATGGGCAATCTACCTCGCATCCTGCCCCCAGGTCTGACAGCTAGAATCGAGAGGGGGTCTTGGGAAATTCCCCCTATCTTTTCCCTGATTCAACGTGAGGGCAATGTCGAGGACGAGGAAATGTATCGCGTCTTCAATATGGGGATAGGTATGGTGCTGGTCTGTAGCCCGGTCGATGCCACCAATCTGACCAAAGCAATGCCGGAGGCCAGGTTTATCGGCGAGGTGATAGAGCAGAAGGTGGGGGAGAGGGTAATTATAGCTTAGATGAATCAAAGGCAAAGGAGGGTAGAAAGATGAAAGTTGTCGCCTTTAATGCAAGTCCGAGAAAGGAACAAGGCGTCACCGACAGGATGCTGAAGCTCTTCATCGAGGGAATGCAAGAGGCAGGGGCTGAGGTGGAGTTGATCTACCTTACGGGCAAGAAGATCGGCTACTGTACGGGCACCTTCGCCTGCTGGTTGCAGACCCCCGGGGTGTGCATCATAAAGGATGACATGGCCGACATCCTGGTCAAGATCAGGGAAGCGGATATGGTAGTATACGGGACGCCGGTTTATCTTGACGGAATGACGGCCCAGATGAAGACCCTCATGGACCGCTCGCTGCCCCTGATGTACCCGCACATTGAGATGCGCGATGGACACACCCGGCACCCTCTGCGGGGTAAGAAGCGGCAAAAGATGGTAGTGGTCTCCACCTGCGGTCTCCCCGAAATGGATAACTTCGACCCTATGATAACGCACTTCAAGGCGGCGGCAAAAACCCTTTATATGAATTATATTGGTGCCCTGGTTCGGCCAGCGGGGGTGCTCCTGGACCTCGTTGCCCAATCGCAGCCGGAAAAGGTTGAGTCGATCTACAGCGCAATAAAAAAGGCAGGATATGAGGTCGTGGCCGAGGGCCGGATGTCGCCGCAAACCCTGAAGGCTGCTTCCCAGGAGTTAATCTCTCAGGAAGCGTTCATGGAACAATTGAACACAACATTTCGCGCCCTGGGAATTGAGATGCAGTAAAAAGGCATAGCTGAGATCAACAAAAGGAGGTAGCTTTGCGCGCTCTGGTTAGCGTCTCGGATAAAACAGGAGTGGTCGATTTTGCTCGCGGCCTTCACCAACTGGGAGTTGAGATCTACAGCACCGGCGGCACCAAGAAGGCGCTCGAGGATGCTGGCGTCCCCGTTCACAGCGTGGGAGAGCTGACCAATTTCCCCGAGATCCTCGATGGCCGGGTGAAGACCCTGCACCCCGGGGTGCATGCCGGCATTTTGGCCCGCCGCGATGTCCCCGGTCATCTCTCCCAGCTTGCAGAAAAGGGCTTGGTCGCCATCGACCTGGTGGCGGTCAATCTCTATCCCTTCGTCCAGACCATAGCCAAAGAGGGAACAACCCTGGAGCAGGCTCTGGAGAATATTGACATCGGGGGCCCAACTATGATCCGCTCCGCAGCCAAGAACTTTCCCCATGTCATCGTTATCGTTGAGCCCGCTGATTACCAGCCAGTTTTGGAGAAACTGCGCACCGGTGAAATAGGCATTGAAGAGCGCAAAAAACTGGCCGAGAAGGCTTTTCAGCATGTAGCCTCGTATGATACCGCCATCGCCAGTTATCTCAGGCCCGAGGGCGAAAAATTCCCCCCAGAGATGACCATCGCCCTGAGAAAGCTCCAGGACTTGAGCTACGGCGAAAACCCTCACCAGGAGGCTGCCTTCTATATCGAGGAGGCTGTGGCCAAGGAGCCAGGCATAACCAGGGCAACCCAGCTTTCAGGCAGGGAGCTCTCCTTCAACAACATCCTCGATCTCGATGCCGCGGTGAGCGTGGTGCAAGATTTCTCCCCCCCCCACCATAGCTATCATCAAGCATAATAACCCCTGTGGTCTGTCATGCCATGAAGACCTGGCCCAGGCCTATCGCCAAGCCCTTGCTGGCGACCCGGTATCTGCCTTTGGCGGCATCGTTGCATCCAACAGACCCCTGGACCTTGCCGCCGCCCAGGAGATCGATAAAAGCCACTTTGACGCCATCATCGCCCCTGGATATGATGATGACGCTCTCAAGCTGCTAAAGCGAAAACGCGACCTGCGCCTTATCGAACTAGGCGCTGCGGCCAAACAGGCACCCCACGCTCTAGATTTTCGCCGCGTTGGGGGCGGCTTCCTCCTCCAGACCCAGGACTTTATTGCTGAGGATGTGAGCCTACGCCCCGTTACCCGGCGCCAGCCAACCCCTGAGGAAGAGAGGGACCTGCTCTTCGCCTGGCGAGTGGCAATGCATGTCAAGTCCAATGCCATCGTATTGGTCAAGGACCTCGCCCTTTTGGGGATGGGCGCCGGTCAGCCAAGCAGAGTGGACAGCGTGGAGATCGCATTAAAGAAGGCTGGGGAGCGCGCCCGGGGCAGTGTCCTAGCTTCAGACGCCTTCTTCCCCTTCCCTGATGGCGTTGAGCTGGCGGCTAAGGGCGGGGCGACCGCCCTCATCCAGCCCGGAGGCTCGATGAGGGATGAGGAGGTAATCGCAGCAGCCGACAAGCACGATGTAGCCATGGTGTTCACCGGCAGGCGCCATTTCAAACATTGAGAGCATTTTGCTCACTGTCGCCGGGCGAGATTGTAGGCATAATATGACCACTATCGATGTGGTGATCCCGGTTTATAATGAAGAGCATATTCTGGCTCAAAGCATTGCCGCCCTGAGGCAGTTCCTCAAGGAAAACGTGCCCCAAAGCTGGAGAATTGTCATCGCCGATAATGGCTCCAGCGATAAAACATGGGAGATTGCCCAAGCCCTGGCCCGTGAGCATCCCGATGTCACCACTTTGCATCTCGATGAAAAAGGGCGGGGGAGGGCGCTGCGCCACGCCTGGCTGGAGAGCAGCGCCGATATCGTAAGCTACATGGATGTTGACCTCTCCACCGACCTGGAGGCCTTCCCCAAGCTGATCCAGGCTATCGAGGAGGGCTATGATGTTGCCATCGGCTCCCGCCACCTGCCCGGCTCATCGGTGAGGCGTTCTTTCACCCGTGAGTTCAGCTCTCGAAGCTATAATTTCCTCATCAAAGCCATGCTCCTGGCTAAGCTCTCCGACGTCCAGTGCGGATTTAAGGCCTTGAGCAGCGAAGCAGCCTGGAAATTGGTTCCCCTGATCCGGGATCAGGAGTGGTTCTTCGACACCGAACTGCTCATCCTCGCTCATAAGAAGGGCTGCCGGGTAAAGGAAATTGCAGTAGCCTGGGTCGAGGATCCCGATAGCAGGGTCGCCATCCCCAGAACAGCCCTCCAGGACATAAAGGGACTTTTGAGGATGCGGTTCCGCCCCCCGCCGTGAGCGTGGCTTGACTTTTACTTGGAACGTATTAAGATGGTTTAAAAACTTCAAAGGAGATTATATAACCCATGGCGAAAGCTGTCCTGGTAGTGGATATGCTCAGAGGCTTTTTGGAGGACGGCTACCCCCTCTACTGCGGCCCAGGGGCGCGGCGTATCATCCCCAATATCCAGCGGCTTCTGGAGCAAGAGATAGAGGAGGGCTCCAAGGTCTTCTTTATCTGCGACCACCATGCCCCCGATGACGCCGAGTTTGAGATGTTTCCCCCTCATTGTATCGAGGGGACCGCAGAGGTGGAAGTCATCCCCGAGCTAGCCAAGTATCCCGGAGAGGTGATCCCCAAAAGGCGCTTTAGCGGCTTCTTCGAGACCGACCTCGATGAAAGGCTAAGGAAACTCGCGCCGGAGAAGTTGATCGTCTGCGGGGTGTGCACCAACATCTGCGTTTTGCATACCGTGACTGATGCCCGAAACCGTGATTACATAGTGGAGGTGCCCGCCGACTGCGTTGCCTCCTTCAACCCCAGAGGGCACCAGTTTGCCCTGGAGCACATGGAGAAGACGCTGGGGGCAAAGCTGGTCAGCTCTCAAGCGCAAAAAGCGCTGCCAGCAAAGTTTAAGACCCCCGACTTTATCCTCTCCGGGGAGAGCGCCGATATCTACTTCGTCCGAACAGTGGACATCCTGCGCCAGGAAGGCATCAATCCGGTGGCAACCATGGAAATTTTTCCCTCGCGGGCTGGAATACTCTGCGGCATGGAGGAGGTCAAGGCCCTGCTCTCCGAGGTATTGCCCGAAAATAGAGAGGTGTGGGCCCTCTCCGATGGGGAGCCCTTCGAGCGCAAGGAGGTAGTGCTGCGCATAACCGCCCCCTACCAGAGCTACGGCACATATGAGACCGCCATGCTGGGCATACTGGCTCACAGCAGCGGCTGGGCCACGGCTGCCAGGGAGTGTGTTGATGCTGCCCGAGGGGTGCCCATCATCAGCTTCGGCGTTCGCCATGCTCACCCTCTCATCGCCGGCGTTATGGACTATGCCGCCGTTGTCGGTGGCTGCGCTGGCTGCTCCAGCATCATCGGCGCCAAGCTTGCCGGCATTGAGCCCGCAGGGACCATACCCCACACCTTGATATTGATCATGGGCGACACCACCAAAGCAACCCAGGCCTTCCACCGCCATATGCCCCCTGAAGTCGCCCGCATCTCCCTGGTCGATACCTTCAAAGACGAGGTCGAGGAGAGCGTCATTGTCGCCCGGGCACTGGAGGGGCATCTCCAGGGAGTGCGCCTCGATACCCCTATAGAGCGGGGCGGAGTTACCCCGCATCTGGTCAAGGAGGTCAGGGCCCATCTCGACCTCGCCGGCTTCAAAGAGGTAACGATATTCGTCAGTGGCGGGGTTAACCCGGAGCGGATCAGGGAATTCCTCGACAGTGGCGCCCCCGTCGATGGCTTTGGCGTGGGGAGCTACATCAGCAGCGCCAGGCCCATCGACTTCACCGCAGACCTCCACGAAATAGAGGGGAAACCCATCGCCAAAAGGGGCAGACTGCCGGGCATCACCCCCAATCCCAGACTCAAGCGGATTATGTGAAATAGGAGGATTGTCCATGGAAAGCTTTTACTACGCAGGCGTTCGGCGAGGGTCTTTCTTACATAAGTTACTGGAGTCTTGGGCCGATACGCTTTGCAAGTATGAAGAAATCATGTATCCATCGGATTTGCCCTATCTTTATCGTGAAAGGACAAATGTGGGATTCCTTGCTTCCGCGGCAACTAAGCTTGGAGCCCTGGTGTTAGAAGAGTTTTCTTGCAACAAGAAACGCGGCCGCAAGCAACGACCAGGGCGAGCTGACCTTTGGATATGGGCAGGGGGAAAAGCGCCAGATTATCAGTTCGAAGCTAAATACATATCACCTAACGCGAGAACCAAACCCCTCGAATCAGAAATCAAGGAAGCGCTTAAAGAAGCCACAAAAGATATTTGCAAGATTCCCATGCACGATAGGGCAGAGGATTGGGTAGGAATCGGAATCGTATTTGTGGTGCCTTATTTCCCAAGACGGCGCGAATTTAGTTCAAACCAGCTGCGAAATCGGTTGCTTCACATAAGCTCCCTCAACGCTGATTTTTGTGCCATTCATTTCTGTCAGGGGGAACTCCAGGCTACAACCCCACACTGCTTCCCCTGTGTCGCTATAGTGGGGAAGTATGTTAAGTGCCCCTGAAGTCCTAAGCCCGCTCAAACTGAATAGAGAGAATCTGCTTTGTTGAATCTGTAACCTTGGCCCGGTCGTCGATGCGCCACCCCACCACCCACAGGATCTGCTTCGGCGAGCAAACCAGCGGGACACAGTCGCGCCACTCCCTGGGAATCTTGGCATCAACCATAAAGTCCTGGAGCTTCTTCGGCTGCTCCATTCCCAGGGGCTGAAAACGGTCTCCAGCCCTCCGCCGCCGAACAAAAATTTCCTCCCCCACACCATTGAGGTCAAGATATGCTTTGAAGCCGCTGGAATCCGCCTCCTGTGGCACCGAAGACGTAATCGCCGAGTGCACTCGCCAGCCAGGCAAGATGGTCTCCCCAGGAAGGTCAAGCCTATGCTCCCCCTCTACAGGGGGAAAGGGACAGGTATCAAAAGCCCCCTTTGTCACTACGCATGTGTTGTAGCCTGTATAAAAAACCAGCCCTCTGGGCAAAAAAAGCCTCTTGCCCGCAGGCTTTGACAGGGCGTGCACCATCTTCTCAATGTGAGTGGCTCCAATATCGCTGAGGTCCCCAAGTAGCTCCTCAACCGCCCTTCGCAGAAGGTGCTGCTGGAGCGCAGGATGGAGAGCTGCTGCCGCTCCGGTATCGATAACGAGACCATGGGGCTGCTCCGTTACCACCTTATCCCATACCGAGGAAAGCTGCTCCTCGAGGAAGGAGATTTCATCAGCAGCAGCACGGGCGGTACGAAGCAGGGCAGCCTTGAAATTGGGGTTGAAGCTTTGAAGCAGAGGCACCAGTTGGTAGCGGAACCGGTTCCGGGTGTAATCGAGAGAGAAGTTGGAAAAATCGCTCTGTGGCTCTAGAGCATGGGCTTTACAGTAGGCCTCGGTCTCCTCCCTGGCGACCTCAAGAAGGGGCCTGATCACCATTAGGGAACCGCCGCTTGCCGGCACTCGCCACCAGGTAATGGGCTGCATCCCCCGCAATCCAGCAACACCGCTGCCCCGCACCAGATGCATCAAGATAGTCTCCACCTGATCGTCTGCGGTATGCCCCAGAGCGATGCGCCTCGCCCCCAGGGATTCTGCCACCTGGGCGAAGAAATCATACCTCACCTGGCGAGCTGCCTCCTCCAGAGATAAGCGATGCTCCTTCTTATAAGCCAGCACATCCCGACCCTCGACCGCGGCGCCAAGGCCGAGGCGCTGGGCTAAGAGGGAGACATAGCGAGCATCGGCATCGGAAGCAGCGCCCCTTAGCATATGGTTGAGATGCACCACGTGAAGGTCCAGCCCCAGGGTTCCCTTGAGCTGGTGAAGCACATGCAGCAGGCATACCGAGTCTGGCCCGCCAGAGACACCAACAAGAAGGGTCTCAGGACCCTGGATCAGGTCCTGTTTCCCAATGAAAGCAAGCACTCTTTGCTTCAGGTCCTGTTCCCTAGCCATCCCCACCTTCCAAATGGCAGGTATCATTGAAAAGCACCAGCGACGGCCCACGCTCGCCAAAATCGAGGATGCTTATCGAGGCTACATTTGTCCTCAGCCTTCTAAACTGGGAAAGGTCAAGCCCCAGCGCCTTGCAGATAATGCATAGGATGACAAAATTATGGCTCACCACCATAATCGCACCATCAGGATGCCTCTCCCTTATCCTCCCCACCGCCTGCCACACCCGCTCCTGAACCGTGTTTAACGATTCGCCTCCAGGCATGGTCAGCGGAGCGGGGTCGCGGACCCACTGCTTCAGAAATTCACCGTAGCGCTCCAGCATCTCCTTGTAGGTGAGCCCATCCAGCTCCCCGGCGTCCAGCTCCTTGAAGGAGTCATCAGCCTTGACCTCCCCGTGATGGAAGCGCGCAATCTCCTGAGCCGTCTCCCACGCCCGCCTAAGTGGACTGGAATAGATGGCATCAATCCTCTCCTCCTTGAGCACCAAGGCTAGCCTCTGTACCTGTTTCCGCCCCTCATCATTGAGCTCGACATCGGCATACCCCACCACCCGATTCTCCTTATTCCACTGGGTTTCGCCATGTCTCACCAGGATAAGCTTCATACACTTTACCTTTCTCGTATTTGCAAACCCGCCCCACTATGCTACCTGCCGGCAAACATCAACTTGGTGCGGTGAATCGAAATCGGGCGCCGAGGGAAGCCCAGGGCTGCGACCACCTGCTCCGGTCTTCCCGTAGCTGTGCTATCGGTGCGCAGCCTCATGCCCAGAGTGTACCGCGACCCCTGACACCCGATAAGCCAGAGGCGATGCACCAGAGGGCGAATGTCATAGCGGCGGACACCGGTGTCCCGCTGATGCTGCCAGGGAATGTGCTCCTTTGCTAAGAAGGAACGGAGTGCCGCCTCCACCTCCTCAACCTTTCCATCCACATCTACCTCAACCCGGTATTCAGCCTCCCTCACCTGCGATTGCAATGAAGGCGCTGTAAGCCCCACCTGCTCCACCCCCATGATGCCGATGCTGGAGGGCAACTGCTCGCTCACCACCTTGATAAAGAAATAAGGCGAGACCCTCCTCTGCAGCAGGATATCCATCACCTCGCCTTCGCTGGTGACCCCGATGGGGAGAGGCGCCGCCATGGAGATCTTGGGGTGAGGGCTAAACCCCTGAGAGTAGGCCATGGGGATAGCAGCGCGGTGCAAAGCCCTTTCCCACAGCCGCATTAAGTCCAGGTGAGATATATATTTCACCTCCTCAGCACGGGAAAAGGAGATGCGTAGCCGCTGCATTTTACTCCTTGGTCACCAGGATCTTCTCGATCTTCACCCCGCGCATCTCGGTGACCACCAGCTTCAGGTTGCCAAACCTCACCTGCTCCCCTTCCCGGGGAATATGACCGATAAGGCTGAGGAGGAAGCCGGCTACGGTATCATACTCGCCATCAGGTAGCTCCAATCCCAGCTCCTCGTTGGCCTCCTCCACCCTCATCCCCCCCTCTATCTGAACCGTCTGTTCGTCGATGTACTCAAACTCTTTTGTCCCCGCCACCAGTTCATCCCCCATCTCACCCACGATCTCCTCCACCAGTTGCTCCAGGGTGACGATGCCGCTGGTGATGCCAAACTCGTCCACAGCCACCGCCATATGGTAGCGTCGAGATTGCATCTCAGCTAGGAGCTGGGCGATGCGTTTTGTCTCGGGGATGAAGTAAATGGGGCGAACCAGATTACCGATGGCGTCCTCCTGGCTTAAGCCACCCTTGGCCTGAGCCATGAGCACATCCTTAATCGCCAGGATGCCGACCACGTTGTCGATATTTTCTCGATAGACGGGAAAGCGAGTATGAGGCGCTTCGGCGTAGGTGGCAAGGAAATCGGCGACCTTGATCCCCTGCTCAATCCAAACAACCTCGGGGCGCGGAGTCATCACCTCACGAGCGCTGCGGTCGCCAAAATCGAAAACCTTATGCAGCATCTCCGCCTCAGCCTCCTCTACCG